>CALZJV010000088.1 GCA_945787595.1 uncultured Desulfobacterales bacterium
TATTGTGTCCCAAGTGCTCGGGATCTATGAGAATAATTTCATTGATCGATGATGCGGAAATAATTAAGAAGATTCTCAAACACCTGGACTTGTGGGAGGTCGGGCGCAAACCGCCTGCGCGCGCCAACAGCCCGCCGCCTGAATCCTTTATTATCTATGATCAATCCTCAGCACCCAGCGCGGATGATTACCTGATCGATGTTGATTATTCGATTGAAACCTACCTTTAAAAAAATCCGGCAGCAGGCACACCGGTGAGCTATGCCCAAAATTGTCTAAATATTCAACTCCATCTCAAAAAATCGATATTGACAACAAAGCCCACTTACGTTACCAAGTTGGGCATTGGGCCGCTTAATTGTTGCCTCTATATGTGGGGCTGCAGCCGAATCCGATGCACAATCCAGCATTTTCCTTTGATACGCTCTAAAAAAGCAATACCTTATCTTTCAACTCAAAGACAATAAAAACGGAAGTCTGCATCATCGGAGCCGGGCTGGCAGCAACGTTGTTTGCGGCTAACCGGGGACTGGCTTGCGTCGAGGTAGGTCAGATCGGAGAGATTAATTTTGACAGCGGCTTTTTAGATTTATTGGGTATCCATCCGGCAGGTGAAAGACAGGCGTGGACCGATCCTTGGACGGGGATTGATTCTCTGGTGGGGGATATTCCGAAACACCCATATGCCCGGCTGCCAAGAGAAGACATCCAGACGGCCTTCGAAGAAATCCTTACTTTTTTAAAGGAAGCCGGCCTTTCCTATATCAGACGTGTGAATCGCAACATCGAAGCTTTAACCTCACTCGGGACATTGAAGACTACCTACTGCGTCCCTCACACCATATGGAACGGCGTAGAGGCGTTGGAGAAAAAGCCCTCCTGCCTGTTGATTGACATTCGGGGTCTGAAGGGATTCAGCGCCCGTCAGATTGCAGCGGCTTTGAAGAGTGAATGGCCGGGATTGCGGAGCGCCCGTATCTCTTTTCCGGATACCGACCACCTCAACGAAGTCTATACGGAGCATAGGGCCAGTGCCTTGATTCTCTCCCAAAATCGGAAGAAACTAGCCCGTACATTGAAGCCGCATATAAAAGACGCACAAATAATTGGACTGCCGGCCATATTAGGTCTTTACCGGACACTTGAAGTCGTATCCGATCTGGAGAAGTTAATTGGCGTACCGGTTTTCGAAATTCCCACCATACCTCCTTCCATACCCGGTTTGCGTCTAAAAGAAGCCTTTGAAAGGGGATTGCGTGCCAAAGGAGTTAAGTACCTTTCTCTAAATCGGGTTCTCGAGGTTAGGCATCAAACGGATGAGTATTTTGAAGTCGATATCGGCCGGATCACTGCTGAACAAACCGTACGATCCAGGGGAATCATTCTGGCAAGCGGTCGATTTATCGGCGGAGGATTGCAGGCAGATAGAAAACGTATCAAAGAAACGATTTTCGATTTGCCGGTTTACCAGCCCGACAATCGAGCCGACTGGCATCGCCGCGACTTCCTGGACGCCCGGGGACACCTGGTAAACCGGGCCGGGGTGGAAATCGATGATTTATTTCGTCCCCTGAACGGTTCCCGTCAGCCGGCATTCAGAACACTTTTTGCGGCCGGATCCCTTCTGGCCCACAATGACTGGAAACGCATAAAGTGCGGCGCCGGCGTTGCAATTGCTTCCGCGTTCGGGGCGGTTAAATCGCTTATTCGAATCATAAACAGTGTATAAGGAGGCATCATGGAAAAAGAAACTAAAAAAGTAGACGGGTTTAGGTTTTTGCCACCCAAACTTTCTGCCTGAATTCAGACCTTTATTCCAGATAAGGAATTTAGGGAGACGATTCCATTTAAACCTTTGTCAAAGTCCCTCAGTGCTGCCAGACTCACACTGGTCACCAGTGCAGGGATCAGTGTAAAAGCCGATCCACCCTTTGATATGCAACGGGAAAAAAAAGAACCAACTTATGATGATCCCACATATCGTGCCATCCCCAAAAGCACAACAGAAAAGGATATCGATGTCACTCACCTTCACATCAACACGAGCTATATAAAAGAAGACATAAATGTCATTCTGCCACTTGTTCGAATGGAAGAATTCGTCCAGGAAGGCGTGATTGGCGAGTTGGCCCCGACTTCATATTCTTTCTATGGCTTTCAGTGGGAGAGCACGGAATTTCTAGAAAAGGGCATTCGTCCAATGATTGAACAGATGAAAGTCGAAAATGTGGATGCGGCATTTCTCACTCCTGCTTGACCGTTTTGTTGCCGGTCCGTTGGACTGGATGCCCGCTTGATGGAAGAAGAGGGATTTTCCACGATCGTCCTAACCCCCCGACTCCGGAATTTCATAACGCTGTCGACATTCCGCGCTCCGCTGCCATAGAATACCCTTTTGGTCGCCCTCTCGGCCAGGTGAATGATCGTGAAGGCCAGCGAAAGGTACTCAGAGAAGCCCTGGCAATGCTGGAAGATGCGAAGGCGCCGGGAGAAATTCGACACCTGCCGTTTACTTGGCCGGAAGAACCCAAAAATACCGACTGGCATCCTCCGGAAATCAGTCCAATAGTTCAAGCGAATTTGGATCAGATTAAAAAAATGGCAACTTAATTAGCCAATTTGTTCTTTTTATTTGACAACTGCTTTCATTTTGTTTAGATTTCCTATTTTTCTTTGAACCGGTGTTGATAATTTATTCCAGATAAATACTTCAACCAATTTATTGCAACCGGAGAATAGGTTTAATGAGGTTAAAAATAGGGTTCGTGCTTATTTCCTTGTTGAGTCTCTTTGTGCTCGTAAAATCAAGTATTGCTACCAGTGAAATAGAACTAACCACCCCTGCTAGCAGTCATCTCGCAGCACAGACGATTGCGGCAACAGGTAATCTCGAGAAAAATGCTCATACACCATCCCCATCAGCCCATGCTGCACACGGCCAAGAAAGTCATGAAAATTTGGGGGAACGCATGCCTTTATGGAGCTGTATCCCTTTTGCCTGCATGCTGCTTTCGATAGCCCTTTTTCCACTATCGGCCCCTGAGTTCTGGCACCACCACTTTGCCAAAGTCACTGCCTTCTGGGCAGCAACGTTGGCTGTGCCTTTTTTAATTGCACTCAAAGGCGTTGCACTTTACGAGATTCTTCACATTCTCATTGCCGACTATGTCCCGTTTATCATTCTTCTATGGTCACTTTATACCGTATCCGGCGGGATACTGCTTCGCGGCTCACTGCGGGGCACACCCATCGTAAACGTCATTATTTTGATGATCGGAACTGTATTGGCTTCATGGATGGGCACAACCGGAGCTGCCATGCTGTTGATTCGTCCATTTTTGCGGGCCAACGATTATCGCAAAAATAGAACTTTCATGGTGGTTTTTTTCATCTTTTTGGTAGCCAACGTTGGCGGCTCTCTGACCCCCCTTGGCGATCCTCCGTTGTTTCTGGGATTTCTCCATGGCGTCAGCTTCTTCTGGACATTCAAACTGTCGCCTCACATGCTCTTTGTCTCCCTGATTCTCCTGGCGATCTATTTTATTCTTGATCTGTATTACTACAAAAAAGAAGGGGTGACGGCACCCGAAGAAGAAGGTATTAAAGAACCGTTGAAACTAGAAGGAATACATAATTTCATTTTTTTGCTTGGTATCGTCGGATCCGTGTTGTTGAGCGGGATCGTCGATTGGGGTGAGATCAATACACTTGGCATTCACCGTGCCGTTCAGGATTGGATTCGAGATGGTCTTTTGATTTTGATGGGGGTTTTGTCGTTGATAACGACCCGGATTCAAATCCGCGAAGACAATGATTTTACCTGGTTTCCCATCAAAGAAGTCGCCTATCTGTTTGTCGGAATTTTTATCACCATGATTCCTTGCCTGCTGATCCTAAAGGCAGGATCGAAAGGGAGCCTGGCCTTCTTAATCAATGCCGTAAAAGAACCGGCTCACTATTTCTGGATGACCGGTATTCTGTCAAGTTTTCTCGATAATGCCCCCACCTATCTGACCTTTTTTAATACGGCCATCGGAAGTTTTTATGCGGATCTGGCCGAAGCCGAAGCGGTTCCACTCCTCATGGGTCATAACGCCATTTACCTGAAAGCCATATCGGCCGGGGCCGTTTTCTTCGGTGCCTGCAGCTATATTGGAAATGCACCGAATTTTATGGTCCGCTCAATTGCCGAAGAAGCCGGTACCCCAATGCCTAGCTTTTTTGGTTACATTCTAAAATACAGCCTGATTTTTTTGATACCTACATTTATAGTGGTGACATTGGTTTTCTTTTGATGAGAGGATTGGATCATGAAATTTGAAAAACTATTATTCGATACCCGCTTCGGACAATATGGGTTAAATTCATTGATGGCTTATCTCGAACTGAAAAAAGCGGGTCTCAAGGAAGTGGTGTTGACCTATATCATCCCGCAGGAAGACGTTGCTTTTGTACCTTATGGGGGATATCTGAAAGCGGAAGAGAAGCGGATCAGAGAGGAGGCCCGAATTCGCTTCGAAGACTGGCAAAAATCCATTGCCCCACTGGGAATAGAAAGCAAAATCAGGATCGAAACCGGGAATGTACCATCATCAATCTTGGACATTGCCGAAGAAGAGGGGGTCGATTTTATCGTGGTGGGCCGCAAAGAAAGAACGACCTTTGAAAAAGTTTATGTCGGGTCGCACATCCTCGATATTCTGCGTCGCAGTGAAGTTCCCGTTTTTATGGGAAAATATATGGTCCAGTTTGAATCTGAAGGAACGGTCTTGACACGCACCAACGACGATATTTGTCAGCGTCCCCTGCTTGCGACCGACTGGTCCAAACCCTCTGAAAATGCGCTTAAAGCATTGCTGTCCTTTGGCAGCGCCTGTGAAGAGATTTTGGTGGCCCATATCATTGGCACAAAAATTTCCACTGGCCTAAACGATTCGACCCTTAAGAAGCTGGAAGATGAGAGTAAAAAGCGCTTGATGGCTTATTGCCAGATGATATCGGATGCTGGAATAAAAGCGCAATCCATTCTTTCGGCAGGCAAAACGTTTACAGAGATAATCAAGTTGTCTCGAGCACGTAAAGCCACAATGATCGCAATGGGAAGAACAGGTAACGACTGGTTTCAAGAATACTGGTTAGGCGGCGTTTCCCATCGGATTGCAGAGTTATCCGAACTGCCGGTGCTGTTGGTACCCTAACGAGGTGAGAGGTCGGGGAGTTTTCCAATCCCCAGGCGGACCGCGACTAATGGTGAGGGGCTAATCAATTGCCGTAAAAGCATTTGGAGAGAAACTCCTTAATCCCTCAACTAGATGGATTTTATAAAATCAGTCAATTTTTTGGTTAAATAATGGAGCCCGGGCCTTGTCGCACGGTAAATTTGTTCTAATTTCTAAAGGCGCAGGCACACGAGTTTTCAGTCATCCGCAGATAGTCAAAGACCAAGCGTACATTGAGCATGAGCTGTCGCATTTTTTGCGAGACGCTGCGGCCAGCTTTGGGTTTGATGATGCTAATGGCAAAACGTCGCAGGCGAGTCATGTTTTCCGGGCCATGGCCCTTGCATATCCGGCTGCGGTCTTCGGCATAGTTCCAATCGATAATGTAATGACAGCTGTTTTCGATGCTCCAGTGGCCGCTGGTAATGCCATAGGCGATTTCACAGGAGTTTTTACCGCTTTTTTTATCTGTGAACTCCCGTTGGATGACGAAAGCTTGTCCGAGGTGAGGAAAGTTCAGATAGCCGTTGAGTTCGGATGTGGTCCAAATTTTGCGGATTTCGATGCGGCCGTGATCAGGTGGGTCGCACTGAACAAAATCGGGGTCCTGGCGGTCTTCAAAATATAACGCAATGTCTTGAAAAAGACCGGGCTGGTTGTTTTTGACGCTGAAGTGGTAATGAGCTTTACGCTGGCAGACTAAATAGTCGGCGATCTTGCGCTGGGTTAACAGGGCATCGGCGGTAATCTCTTTGCCCTGGATATCGATGACATCCAGTAGCGGGATGGCGGTCTTGATTTCGTTGGTGCGCTTAACTTCTTGGTCGGATACGGGCAGCAGGCCACCTACTTTTTTTGGGTGTAGCAGGCCTTGCTCTGATGGCCCACTGCGCTCATGATATGGGTTTGATAGCCTTGATCGTCGATGGCGTTACACATCGTTTTTCCATCAATGGCTAGAGATTGGTCGTGCTGAGCATAGGCTTGGTTCCAGCGCTGTAGTGCACGGTCGAGATGCACGGGGTCGACGCGGATCAGTACATCACGGATGGTGGACAGGCTCGGTACGATGTAGCGTTTATTTTGGTACCGGCAACTGAAACGCTTGCGGGCCCTTTGGCTGAGGTTATCGGTCCAATCCGAGATGGCCAGGTAGCCGTGCATCCCGCACAGTATTGCGCCGGCGGCAATGGATAGGACAGTAGACAGTCGATGGCGTCGTCCTTGGGCACGACGCGGATCGGGAATATCGGCAAAAAAGTTGGGCAACGATTGCATCTGTTGTGCACTGAGCATGATTTTTGGACCTCCTGTACGGTAAGCGGGTTTGAGGACAGGCCGGGACAACAGTGCTTGTGCATTGGACTTTAACGGTTTGACAAAAACCATTTTCGGTGACTGGGCCGTATTACTGTAGCCTTTGCGGGTGCGGCGAAAGCCCTTGGTGTCGCCCACATATATCCAGTTGGCCGCTTTGTAAATAGTTCCCTGGAAGCGTTTTGGGTCGACAAAGGTCTCGAGTAGAACAACCCGATGGCCGAAGAGCGCCTGCCAATCAGCCGGCAGTCTCTTTTGGCACAATGATAGAATGCGGGAGGCCAAATTCGGAAAATGCCACTCGGTCAGGATCAGAAAACGGCTGTTATTGGTGACCAGTTTTAGCCGATCGTACTGATGGCGAAAATCCCATCCGATCCAGCGATCCCGTGCCGAACACTTTAAGGCGGCAGCAGAAAAACTCAACAGCGCCACCCATTGATCACCAAAGGTGGCAACATACCATAGGGTTTCGCTGATCTTGGGTAGAGCACCCAGGTAATGATGCTTGTGCATCAGTTTCTGAAAACGTTGCTGTTCAAGCTGACGGACGGGCCGGACAAGGACTTCTAACAGGTTCAACACAGTTACCCCCGGGATGAAGTGTCATATGGCTTCTTATATACCCCATCCGGAGGCGTTTGTCCATAATTTTCTGCAAGTAGTTGATATTATTTTATAGATAGGACAGAATAAAAACACCCTGGGCCTTGTCGGCCGTGAGCTTGACAAAAATGACTCACCTAAGCTAAGATTCAGATCTATTTTTTTGATATGTAACTTAATGTGTTAGCAAATTATTCTGGAGGATATACCATGAGTAAAAAGGTGCTTGTTGTGGATGATGATCCTGATGTTGTCACATTTAATGTAACAATAGTAGAGGAACTGGGCTACACGCCTTTAGTTGCCAAAAACGGAGAAGAGGGTCTCAAGATAGTTAAAGAAGAGCAGCCGGATCTGGTCATCCTCGATGTTCTTATGCCAAGACAGAGCGGTGTGAGGCTGTATCGTGAATTAAAAACCGATAAATCTCTGGGGCAGAAACCCGTTATTATGCTATCCGCCATTGCAGAGAAAACATTCCTTCGTTCTCAAAAGGCCTTAACTGAATTCGGAGAGGAGAAGATACCTGAGCCTGAAATTTATTTAGAAAAGCCCATTGAACCTGAGGAGTTGGCCGAGATAATCAAAAATATCCTCGGTTGATTTTCCGTTTACAGCCGAAAGAGAATTATGAAAATTAACAAACTTTTATTTGTAACCAAGTTCGAAGAATTATGGTTTGATGCCCTGGGGTCTTTACTTGAGCTGAGAAAGGCAGGTCTTAGCCACGTGGTGTTTCTCAATGTGATCGAAAGAGATAAAGTCGCCATGAGAAGGGGCACGGGATACCAGAAGACCGAAGAGGTCAAACTGAAGGAGAAGGCCAATATACGTTTTATCGATTGGGCCGAGTCTCTTTTTGAACAGGGTATGGAGGTCGGGGCCTACATATCCGTGGGCAGCCTCGTAAAACAAGTGAATCAAGCGGCAACCAAAGAAGAAGCCGACCTTATTGTTATCGGACGTCCTAAAAAAGGCAGGTTAGAACAGCTCTATGCGGGTTCCGACATAACGGAGATCATTCGGCGATCAATGACGCCTGTGTTGGTGTACAAATATTTATCGGCCGAGAGCCAAACAGCAGAGCGGCCGTTTTCGAGGCCCCTTTTTGCAGCCGACTGGTCACAGGCCAGCCGGAGGGCGGTGGAGTACTTGAAAAATCTGAAGAACATTGTCGAAGAAGTCCATGTTATCCACGTGGCGGACGAAAAGAGTTTAAAGGGTGATTCCGCCATGATGGTGCAGAAAACCCGTAAAGAAGCCAGACAAAAACTTGAAGATATCTGCGATATCCTCGAGGAAGAAGGCATTCAGGCAAGACCCCATGTTTATATAGGCAGTACAGCTGCAGAAATCGAAAAGGCAGCCCGGGAATGTCAAGCAACCATGATTATTGCTGGAACGTCCGGAAAGGAATCGTGGAAAGAAAGATGGATTGGCGGCACCCCCAAAATATTGGCTGAAAAATCTATCTTTCCCACTTTGTTAATCCCTCCTGAATAGCGTTTTCCGGTCTCATCGGTGTTTTGTTCCATACCCTGTTATTTTCCCAGGCTATCTTTCAAACATAAAGGCTTCTGATTTGGCTGTCATAAAGTAAAAAGCCCTGGCCCGGCTCCCAGCCTCTTGGGTTTATCGCCTGGAGGGCAGACCAGGTTTTCAGTGCTGGAATAAATTCTGTATTTTTTATCAACTTAAAGATGCTATTGAACATAATCGATCTCAGCGAATTTTGTGACTGCAAAAGGAGGATTTGATGGCGGTAATTACCATATCTAAACAACCTGGTGCAGGAGGACAAGCACTTGGCAAGATGATTGCCGATAAGTTGGGATATACGTTTGCGGATTGGAACGTCATCCAGATGATTGCGAAGGAGGCCAATGTATCGCCTGAATGGGTAGAGAACTTTGAAAAAGAAGCGGGGACCAAAGTGTCACGCTTGATTTCAATGATGGTTTCACAGCGCTGGATGGATCGCGTCTTGGCGGATGAACACGGCTATCTTGACGAAAAAATATACCTTGATTATCTGGTGTTAATGATCGCCAAGCTGGCCGATGAAGGCGATGTCGTCATTGCGGGCAGAGGAAGCCAGTACATCCTGGATGACCATCCCGACGCATTCCATATTCTGCTCATCAATATGCTGGAAAATCGAATCCAGTTCGTGATGAATCATTATGATCTTTCAAAGAAAAAGGCCACGCAGTATATCCATCGTGAAGAGAAACGGCGAGCAACTCTATATAAAAGGCTAGGAAAAACAGATTACGAAAATCCTGCGCTTTATGATCTTGTGCTTAATATGAGCAAGTATGATTTGCAATCCGCTTTACAAGCCATCTGCGATCTCATTCCCCATTGACCATCGAATTTCGGCACGAAGACATTTTCAATACCTTTTGTCTGCTTTAAGAGAAATGAAAGATTTATTACAAAATTCAAAAATTGCCATCGTTGGCGCCGGTAAAAGAGGCCAAGCGTTTCTCGAGTTTCTTTGCAGACCGGACTTACCCGAATTAAATGTTCGGGTTGTGGGCGTGGCCGATATCAATCCTGCAGCTGAGGGTGTGGTCTTTGCCGCCAAAAAGGGGATCTTTGCCACTTCAAATTACAGGGATCTTTACCAACTCAACGATCTGAATTTAATCATCGAGCTGACCGGCAACAACAAAGTCTTGGAGGCGCTCAATGCGAGCAAACCCGAACACATTCGATTAATTGACCATAAGGAAGGCGGATTTCTTTTTGAGTTTCTTCAAATCGAGGATGTAACCCTCAAACACACTCGCCAACTGGCGGAACATATTGGCAACCCCCGCGAAGTCAAGAATATTTTTTCTGAATATTCTCAAAGGGTGAGGCAATTCCTTGTGCAGCGAAGGGAGCATTTGAAAAACCTCGAAAAGGAACTTTCAGAACGGGAGACGATTCTTGAGCAGATTGTCGATGGCACCACTATTCCCACGTTTGTCATAAACAAGAACCATATTGTCACTCACTGGAATAGGGGATGTGAAAAACTAACCGGATACGAATCGCAGGCGATCGTCGGAACCGACAAGCATTGGCTTCCCTTCAGACCTGAAAAAAGGCCGATAATGGCCGATGTTATCGTTGATGAAATGAAGGAAGAAGAGATCGAACGATATTACGGGGACCGATGGAATAAATCCAACCTGATTGAAGGGGCTTATGAGGCTGAAGAGTTTTTCTCTCATCTTGGAGATGATGGAAAATGGCTATTTTTTACTGCCGCACCCCTTAAATTCCCCAACGGCAAGATTGTCGGAGCCATTGAAAGCCTGTGGGATCGGACAGAACGAAAAAAGACTCAGCAGCAGCTCGAAAAATATAATCAGGAGCTCACCGACTATACAAAAAAACTGGTTGAAAGTGAGCGAATCACGACCCAAATTCTCCAGGGGAGTACCATACCAACCTTTGTAATCGACGAGAATCATACGATTATCCATTGGAATCGAGCGATGGAGAAGCTCTCAGACTATTCGGCCGTATCAATGGTGGGGACCCGAAAACAATGGGAGCCATTCTGGGAAAATGAAAGACCCACTATGGCCGATGTCATTCTTGATCAATTGCCTGAGGAAAAGATTCAGCAACTCTATGGAACAAAATGGCAAAAATCTGCCCTCATCAGAGACGGTTATGAAGCTGAGGTCTTCTTTCCCAAACTCGGAGAAAACGGAAAATGGTGTTATTTCACAGCGGCTCCGATTAAATCACCCGAGGGGAGGAGCATCGGCGCTATCGAAACCCTGTGGGATACAACCGAACAGAGGACGGCACAGGAAAAACTGAAAGAATATTCCGATAATCTTGAAGTTATGGTTAAAAATGCCACTGAGGAGGTTGAAAGAAGATCCGATTTTCAAAGTAAACTGATTACATCATCCAATGACGGCATCATTGCCACCGATCAACAAGGTGATATTGTAATTTACAATAAAGGGGCGGAACGCATTTTTGGCTTCTCAGAAAGTGAAGTCATTGGCAAACTAAAATTTGACAAACTCTTCCCTGAGAGTGTGGCTTCTGAAGTTCAGGCAGGTTTGAACCGCAGAAATAATGTCGATCTGTCAAAATGGAAAGAGGTCCCTGTTGGTGCCAAAAACGGAGAGATCGTTCCCACACGATTTTCAGGATCCATCCTGTTTCACGAGCAAGAGGTCATCGGCAGTGTCTGCTTTTTTCGAGATTTGAGGGAAATCAAACGATTACAGAATGAATTGGTTCAGTCAGAAAGAATGGCTGCCATTGGCCAGACCGTAGCAGGCTTATCCCATTACGTTAAGAATATTCTTTACGGGTTGAAGGGGGGAGTCTATGTCCTCAATAAGGCTTTGGGCAGACAGGATAACGAAAAAATGAAAAGCGGATGGGAAATGATTGAACGAAATATCAGTCGAATTTCTGTCCTTGTGATGGATCTGCTCACGTATTCCAAAGAACGTGAACCCGAACCGAAAAATTGCTTTCCCAACCAAATAGTGGAAGAGGTGTGCACACTCATGATTGCCAAGGCATCCGAACACGATATCGAAATCACGCCCGAACTTGATCCATTGTTGGGCGAGGTTTATATTGACCCCCAGGCTGTCCACCATCCGGCTCTGAACCTTATTACCAATGCCTTGGATGCGTGTATTTTTGATCCGGATTTAAAAGAAAAATGGTGGATTAGAGTAAGTACCACTCTGGAGGATGACCACATCATAAAATTAGAAGTATCCGATAACGGAAGCGGCATGAGCCAGGAAACAGCAGATAAGCTTTTCTCTTCTTTTTTTAGCACGAAAGGACAAAGCGGCACCGGCCTCGGATTGCTGGTGACGGAAAAAATCGTGAAAGAAAATGGTGGCACCATTAACGTAAACTCTGAGCTAGCAAAAGGAACAACATTTACGATTTATCTGCCATTTGAGGAGATAAGCGAGCAGCCTATGTTACAATAGTGTCAGCTAAATCCGTTAGGAAGTCAACGACCACATGCGGAGCAGATGGCTTGAATTTTCGGCCATAGGCCGAAAAGGCAAGAGAACGTCAGTAATCTTATCGTTGAGCTTGCAACCGGGTGCGGAGCACCCGGTTTGTACGGCAAGAATCAGGTCAACTATCAATTGCTCAGCTTTATCCATGCCTATATGGCTCATATTGATGATCAAATGAATATCGCATTTCCTTCTTCGCAAAGCTCTTGAATAATATTTCTCACAATGTCTACATAGATTTTGTCGTCCACAAATCCGTATTTATCGGAGATAAGTCACTCGACATAACTAGTAGGCACGACTTTTGAAAACCTGATGATTGCATCGGTCCTGATTGACATAAATGCAAAGGATTCAAGAAGTAATTCGCCTTCATGATCTTCACAGATGAGCTACATTCTTTTTTTATCTTCCATCAGTAGTTTCAGTTTCGTTCAATCGTTGGTTTAAATACGTGTATAAATCAATCACTTTAAGGTTGGTATCCGTGCCGCTCTGAGCGCAGGCAAAATGGATCTGGCACTTGGGACAGGCAGTGATCAGGGTTTGCGCACCGGAATGAATGGCTTCCTGCATCCGTTCGGTTTGAATTGCTTTTGAATAGCTAGAGCACTCCATCCAGGCACTGGTCCCGCAACAAAGCGCATTTTCACGGTTGCGTTCCATCTCCACTAGCTGGGTATCAGGCCGCAATTGCAAAAGTTGGCGGGGTTCTTCATAAATTTTTGCCAAGCGACCCAGCCGGCACGGATCATGGTAGGTGATGGCCTCGGCAGAAGATGCCTGAAAGGCCAAGTCGGTCCTGGGCAGTTCGCGCACCAGAAATTCCGTCATATGCAGCACTTCAAAAGGCAGTTCTCCAAAATAATTTGGGTAATAATTTTTGAAGGTGATATAGCCCTCCGGGCAACTGAAAAGCACAGTCTTGGCACCGGCGGCTTTTATCACTCGGAGATTCCATTTGGCCAGCTTACGGAAGGTAGCGTGATCACCGCACCACAGGGCGTCATGGCCGCAACAGCGTTCATGGTCGCTGATGACCGGTTCGATCCCCATTTTATTCAGCAGTGTCAGCATGCTGCGGGCGGATTCCAGCGGAGACAGATGCAAATAGCGAAAGGTCACGTCGAAGAACGGCAAACAACCAACAAAATAAAAATATTGCCCGGTTTCTCGAAATTGCCCGGCTTTTTGGGCCCACCCGGTCCGCTGCTGCTGTATGTTATGGGTTTGCAAGCCGGCGATGGCTTGCAGGATACCGTGATGACTTTCCTGGGGAAAATTTCCCGCCCGTCGTGCTTCCTGCCGATGAGAACTGATTAATTCAGGGAAGTCAATTTCCGCCGGACAATGTCCGCTGCAACTGGCACAGCTCAGGCAGGCCCAGATTTCACGACTGCTGACAAGCCCTCCGTCCGGATCCAGCACAGCCCGTTTAATGATTTGCCGCGGTGAAAACGTGGGCAGTTCACGGCTGACAGGGCAGCATCCCGTACACAAGCCGCATTCCATGCAATAGTCAATCTGTTTTTGGGTAAGAAGCCTGGTTTTGTCCATAAATATTCACTCTTCATTCTTCAATTTTCAATAATCAGTTTCCCGAGCTCGGTGAGTACTTGGACAAACAATCGAATTTCTTCGGCAAACGCAGCCCCTTCCGAAGCGGAAATCCATTTCAGCCGCAGACGGCGTTCATCAATTCCCAGGAGCCTAAGTAACTCCCAGGTTTCTTCGATGACTTTCTGGCATCTTACATTACCGTCCAGGTAATGACAATCGCCCAGATGTCAGCCTGAAACCAGGATGCCGTCTACTCCTTTCAGAAAAGCCTTGAGCAGGAAACCGTGATTTACCCTGCCGGTACACATGAGTCGAATCAGACGAACATTGGTCGGATATTGTATGCGGGACACCCCGGCCAGGTCAGCTCCGGCATAAGCGCACCAGTTGCAAACAAAAGCCAATATATTTGGTGCGGTGTTAGAAGACATTGGATATCATTATAAATTGAATATTGAAGATTGAATACTTTTCAAATGTTATTCGGCCCAGTAAATGAGCTAAAATGTACTAAAATATAAACTGTCTAAAATTGTGGTGTCGCTGCGCTCCCTCTTTTTATACATAGTCACGAGGCCTGAAGTTCAGCAAGCTCAGTATCCAAAAATTTACAGAGAAGCTACCTACTATCATAAATCAAATTGGATAGATAGGATACCTTAACTTTAGTCATTTTAGGCACTTTAAATTTTAGGCAATTCATCTATCATCTCTTCAATTTGCTCATCTTTGAAATGGGATAAAGACGCAGCTCCTGTGGGGCAGGCTACATTACAAACACCACATCCCTTGCACAGGGCTTCTGTCACCACTGCCTGTCGGCGCCCCTTTGGTGTGTCTTTGACGCTGATGGCCTCAAAGCAACAGGCGTTTTCACATTCCCCGCAAGCGCGACAAAGACTTGCATCCACCCGATTGATCATCCCTTCGGCCACAATCTCCTTTTTGGACAGCACCATGACGGCCCGGGAGACCGCTCCGCGGGCCTGAGCTATACTTTCACTGGCAAATTTAGGACCCTGGACCAGCCCACAGAGGTAAACGGCCGGCGTGGCAGAATCAAGGGGTCTGAGTTTGGGGTGGGCTTCCATAAAAAAACCGTCTTCATCCAGGGCCAGGCGCATGACCTCGGCCAGCTGTTTGCTTTCCTCGCTGGGGCGGATGGCGGCACTCAAAATCAAGAGGTCTGCTTGCAGTTGAACCGGTGCCTGCAGCTGAGCATCAAAGACTGAAACGGCCAAGGTGTCGTCCTGGGCGACCACTTGCGGTTTGTCCTCCCTTTCAAAGCGATAAAAAGGCACGCCCTGCTGGCGAGCTTTCAAATAATAGGTTTCTTTCAGGCCGAACGTGCGAATGTCCCGATACAAAACCGCAATCTGAGCGTCAGGATTGATGTCGATTAATTTCAGACTATTTTTGACGGCCGCCGTACAACAAACCCGGCTGCAATAAAGATTTTCCGGTTCGCGGGAGCCCACGCATTGGATCATGACCACTCGCTTTATTTGCTTGACCTTGTCCGGCTCTGATACCAGCAGTGTTTCAAATTCCTTCTGGGTCATCACCGCGGGATGCCGGCCGTAAAGAAATTCTGTTGGTCGGTATTCCTCTCCCCCGGTAGCCACCACAATAACGCCGTGCACTATACTCCGGGATTTGCCCTTAACAGAAATGGTCGAACTAAAATTGCCGCAACTTCCGGTGATGGAAGTTACCTGGGCTTCTTTATAAACGGTGATCAAAGGCTGGTCTTCAACTTCTTGAATAAGCTTCTGAACATACCGGGCCGGATTGGCACCGTCTTCTGTATAATAGAGTTTGCGGGCATTGCCGCCTAACACGGCGCTCTGTTCTACCAGGGTGGCTTGAAATCCCTGTTCTGCGAAAGAAAGGGCCGCCGTGAGGCCGGCAAGACCACCTCCGATCACCAGTGCGCTTTGAACAACTTCATATGTAGTATCATAAAGCGGCTCCAGAAGACGAGCACGCGATACAGACATGCGCACCAGGCTTTTAGCCTTTTCCGTGGCCGCTTGCGGTTCATCCTGATGAACCCAAGCATCCTGTTCGCGAATGTTGGCCAGCTCAAAGAGATATGGGTTTAAACCTGCATCGCGCAAGGTAATGCGGAAAAGTGGTTCATGGGTTCGAGGCGTGCATGATGCCACCACCACCCTATTGAGGTTGTGCACACTAATTGCGTCCCTAATTTCCTGCAGCTGATCTGTGGAGCAGGCAAACATGCAATCGGTCGCATAGGACACATTGGGAAGTGTGCGCACATAATCCGCAACCGCTTCAACGTCGACGGTCCCGGCGATATTTATCCCGCAATGGCAGATAAAAACGCCGATCCGGGGTTCTTCTTCGCCCACATCGCGTTCTTCAGGAATGGAGGGCGGACTCTGGGCAACACCGCAAACATAGACACCCAGCTGGGAAGTGGCTAAGAATATGAATGCCCAAGGCAAAATCCTGGGTTTTATTTGTCATGCAGGATGGGTTGCAGCCAGCGCGGGCATTTGCGGAGGTAAACGCGTAACCGGCAGCAGCGGTATAAAGGATGATATGGAAAACGCGGGCGCCATCTGGGTCGACAAACCGGCCTTTCGAGAGGATAATCTCGTATGGGGACGCGTGGTGGCAGATATACCGGATTATTGTCGTGAACTGATAGAGGCGCTTTCTCAAAACCTTCAACTCAGAAATTCGCTCAAGGTAATGGAAAAACAGTCTATCACCATCGTTATTATTCTATAACCGGGAATTTAGACCTAAGATTGGGCTAAGTAACGGGTTGCTATTTTGAATACAACACAGGCAAAGGAGGCCGTCATGCCGACACAGGAAGAACAGCAGGTTTTGCTTCTGTTGGCCAAGGAGTGGGCCCATAGCGGACCGCCGGGTATCATGGACATAAAGCGATGTTGTAGCAGCCTTGGATCAAGCCCCCAATGCGACCTTGCAAGCGCTAAAGACGCTGTATCAAAGCGGCTTGGTCGATATGAATTCCTTAAAAACCAGCGCCTTTCTCACCCCCGAGGGATATGAGGCCACAGACGCGAGGTGATTTTAAATTGAATTTAGCCTTGGTACTCACTTTAAAATTCACCGGATCATATAAAAAGATGCAAAATTGCGATCATCAGGGGCAGAATCCTTTGGCAAACTAAGATAAATCCATTTAAGCGGCTAAGAATAAATTTGAATACGCCCGAGGCACCCAAGTCCCGCCTGAACCGCGGCGGGATTTCGCTGACGCTCAACCTGCCGACTTGGTCTGAATCCCGCCGGAAGTAACAAAAAATGCAAGTAACGGTTTACACTCAGCCTTCACCTCCATCTGTTTTGGTACGCCCGTTCTGCTCCTTAATTCATTTGATCAAGATGCAAAATCCCGATTATCGAGGGCAGGATTCGAACCTGTGGCCTACGGAATCGAAGAGCAAGATTCTTAAAACTTAATAATATTGTGATTTCAACCAGTTGATTCTATTCTACTTTTTCAGCTAACTTTTGGTTTCGTTTGGAAATATTTGACCTTGATGGGCACAATTTGGGCACATTTTTATTTCCTCCAGATCCACTGCTTACTTTAAACAATTGATGACTCACGTGGTTGAAAATTCGGGAAAAGTGCAGATAAGCATTCAACATCCACAAATCGCCAATTGTTATATTGCTTCTGCCAATCTAAAATAATGTGGCGACACAGTAAGTATAGATTCGCCACCCCAATACATAATTTTAAGCTTACCCAAAAGTTGGATATTACGGCTATTTATCCACAATCCCATGTGATTCTAAAGGATTATAGATTTTACTTACAAATATACAACGGACAAATCAAGAGAATGAGAAGCCTGTATCATTATGAAACCTGAAAATACCAGACATTTTGAAAAGTGGGGCCATATTGAGATTATCAGAACCTCAATTAAAGCTTCGATATGCTTTAAATTTAGCCACAAAGTTAACGGATTTCTGCCTTTTGATCACCTGCCACTGTCTGTAAGTTAAGGGGCTCGCTAATTTTTGTGATATTTGTTCTGTATCCAATCAGAAACTCTTCCTCAACCTGCAACCCGTAACTCGTAACCCGAATCATCCGGCTACTTCCTTCACCGACTCTTCGAATATGGACAGACAAGTATCGACCTCATTGGAGGTTACGTTCAGGGAGGGAGAAAACCGGATACTGTTTTCGCCACATGCCAACAGGAGCAATCCTTTTTCAAAGCTTTTCTTAATGATGCTCCCTTTCCAATCGGTGGCCGGCTTTTTGGTATGTCGGTCCTTCACCAGTTCAACGGCCACCATCAGCCCCTTGCCGCGTACATCGCCCATACATTCAAATGTCGCTTGCATCTTTCGCAGGCCCTTTTGTAGCCGTTCGCCCTGGTTGACGGCATTTTTCATCAAATTATTCTCGAGCAGTTCAATCGTCGCCATTGCCGCCCGGCACGAGAGCGGATTGCCGCCGAACGTGGATGCATGCGAGCCGGCCTCCCAATTCATGATTTTAGCAGAAGAGATGGTGGCACCCAGGGGTAATCCGGAGGCGATCCCTTTGGCCAGCGACATAATATCCGCCGTAACCCCGAAGTGCTCCATCGCAAACATCTTTCCGGTGCGCCCCATGCCGGACTGGACTTCATCGGCAACATACAGAATGCCGTACTTTTTTGCTATCTTGTAGAGTTCCTTATGAAATCCCGGCGGCGGTACGATATAGCCGCCCTCCCCCTGAATGGGCTCTACAAATATCGCCGCCACTTCCTCGGCAGGCACTGTTGTTCGAAAAAGCGTATCCTCCACCCAGTCAACGCAATACAAACCACATTTAGGATACGTAAGATTATAGGCGCAGCGATAGCAGTACGCATAGGGAATATGGGTGATGCCCGGCACTAAGGGATTGTAATGTTTTTTCTGGATAGTTTTGCTGGCGGTCAATGATAACGCCCCCATGGTGCGCCCGTGAAAGGCGCCGAAAAACGCGATGTTTAGTTCGCGTTTGGTGTGCCAGCGTGCCAGCTTAAAGGCGGCTTCCACCGCCTCAGCACCGGAGTTGCCGAAATATACCCTTTTGGTGCCTCTTCCGGGAGCCAGGCCTGCCAGTTTTTCGGCCAAAACGATCTGGGGCGTATAATAAAAATCCGTGCCGGACATATGCAGCAACTGTTTGGCCTGCATTTGTATGGCCTTGACCACCTGGGGATGGCAGTGACCGGTTGCGTTTACGGCGATACCGGACGTAAAATCAAGAAAGATGTTACCGTCGACATCATGAACCCAGAGTCCTTTGGCTTTGTCGACAACGAGAGGATAAACTCGCGTGTAAGAAGGGGAGACAAAGGACTTGTCAAGCTTGATCAGTTTTGTTGCCTGTGGTCCGGGCAGCGTAGTTCGAATTTGCGGTAATTTCATTGGGGTTCCTTTCTCAAATCAGACGTTGCATGGGTTCTATATTATCATCGGATTTTAGATAGCGTTTAAAGTAATTATTTCCCAGTTTAAGGGGTTCACGGTTCAACGTTCCGGGTTGAAAAAAAACTGATGCAGCACGTATCAAGGGGATCGTGTCTGCATCTGGTTATAAACCCGCTTCACTCAATGGAGAATGACGGGTATGCCGGATTTTGATTAATGCTGTGAGCCGTATCCATCGGTTGTAACCTTTGAACCCAGAACCTGGAACCGCTCAGTTTAATGGTTTAGGTTCTTAATCCATTAGCGTATCTCCATTCTCATTGAACGTCAAGCATTGTAAAACTTATGTAAAAGCTTTGTAGGCCTGTTGACACCCAATAGCTTAACTTTATAGACTAGAAAGAAATGCCTAAATTGCCTAAAATTGAAAATGTCTAGCAGCATACCACAATTTTAGCTCATTTTAGTTCATTTCAAATTTTAGCTCATTTTCTAAATTAAAATTACAATCATATGAAGTAACCGATTGAGGAGTTACCCCATGAAAAAGTTTAAAACCGCCTGCCTTATATTGTTACTGGCACTGGCCCCTGTCTCATTGTGGGCGCAACAGACAGATCATATTGGAATCCGCAAACAAGCACAAAAAGCCTATCAGGACGGCAACTGGAAAGAAGCCTATCAATTATATCGCAAAATATGCCTTGAGGTAACCAATGAATCAAAATTAGTCGGAAATGATCTACTTCAGGCATGGCAATGCCTGCGCAACTTGAACCGTCTGAGCGAATTAGACGGCTTCCGCGAAGATGTGATTGCAAAACACCGCGACAACTGGCGTTTGCTTCAAGCTGCGGCCAGAAGTTATCATCAAAACAATCACTGGGGTTATATGGTGGCCGGCGAATTTCAGCGTGGTACCCATCGCGGAGGCGGCAGATATGTGAATTCTATCCAGCGCGATCGCGTAAGGGCCATGCAGCTGATGAACCGCGCGCTGAATCTAACCATTAAGGAGCCGACAAAAAATGAAGTCGCAAACTTCTATCTCGAGTTTGCAGGTATTATTGGTCAACACAGCGGTTACAACCAGGAATGGCGACTTCAGTATTTAACTGATTTGACCAGCTTGCCCGATTATGAACCCGGCCACGGTTATGAGTATAGCCGCGTCCAAGGAGCGCCGGTGGACGCTGAAGGCCTTCCTGTCTTTCACAAGGTTCCTGAAAGTTTCGAATCGGCAATATCCGACGGGCAACGCTGGCGCTGGCTGCTGGCTAAAGCTGCCGAGCTGAACCTCAACCTCGAATCCCGGGTGAAATATACCTTCGCATCTTTTCTTCACCGGCAGTTCGGGGTTCAAACCTTAAAATCTTATGGCCATTATTTCGCACCCCGTCTGTCGCAGAGCGATTCGGATTCAAAAAGCGAAGCTCCGAGTCCGTACGAGGTTCATACCTTAACCGATTCGGAAACCCTTGCCAAATTGGCAATCGGTGTCAAACGCTTCAATCTGCCTGAGGAATTCAACTATATCAAGCTGTTCAAGCAAATCCTTAAAAGCCCCAACAAAGGTTATGCGAATGATGCCGCCAGAGCATTGGCCCAAATCTATGAAAACCGCAGGTTATATATAAAGGCGGTGGACTATTGGAAAATATATCAAACGTACAATAAATCCGAGGCCCAGCAACACATCGATCAAATCATCGAGAACTGGGGTGTTTTTGAACCGGTCGGCGTCCAACCCTCCGGACGTATACCAACCGTTGAATATCGCTTCCGCAACGGTGTGCTGCTAAATTTGAAAGCGTACCGCATCCGCATCAAGCTTCTTGTTGAGGATGTAAAGGCCTATATCCGATCCAATCCGTGGCGTTTGGACTGGCACCAGGTGAAAGTCAACGATATCGGCTGGCGGCTGGTGCATGAAAATCAAACCCGCTACGTCGGCAAAAAAACGGCGGACTGGGACCTGAAGCTCAACCCGGATAAAAGACACTGGGATCGGCGTGTGACCATCAAACTCCCAAAAGCCCTGACTCGGGCCGGTGCCTACCTGCTGGTGGCAGAGATGCAAAACGGCAATACCGCCCGTATTATAACTTGGGTGAGCGACACGACGATCATAAAAAAGCCCCTTAATAAACAGGTGCTGTACTATGTTGCGGATGCGGTCAGCGGTAAACCGCTTGCCGGAGCCGCCATAGATTTTTTCGGATACCACGCCCAACAAATTAAAGGAAAAAATCGTTATCGAATCCGCCATAAAGCTTTTTCGCGCCAAACAGACGAAGACGGCCAGGTCATCCTATTGCCGACGGAGATGCAAAACAATCTGAACTGGCTGGCGACCGTCAGCGCTGATGACCGCATGGCATTTTTGGGCTTTTCCAGTATCTGGTACCCAAACTATTACGATCGTGAATACAATCAGACCAAAACCCTTATCATGACCGATCGGCCGGTATACCGGCCCAAACAGAGCGTCCGGTTTAAGCTCTGGGTGCGGCATGCCAAATACGACAAAGCGGACTCATCCAATTTTGCGGGTCAACACTTTGCGGTTAGGATTTATAATCCCAAAAACGAGCAGGTCTTTTCACAGAACATCCAGGCGGATGATTACGGCGGGCTGGAAGGTGAGTACATTATCCCAACGGATGCAGCGCTGGGTGTTTATCGGATCTCCCATGGGACTGGAATCGTCTATGGCGGCAATACCTTTCGGGTGGAAGAATATAAGAAGCCCGAATTTGAGGTAACGGTGGAAACACCAAAAGAAGCGGTGATGCTGGGTGAAAAAATTGGCGCAATTATCAGGGCCGGCTACTACTTCGGTTCGCCGGTTACCGAAGCTACCGTAAAATATAAGGTCTATCGAACCGAGCACGACAGCCGCTGGTATCCGGAATTCTACTGGGATTGGTTTTATGGTCCCGGCTACTGGTGGTACGGATATGATTATTCCTGGTATCCCGGCTGGGGCTTGTGGGGCTGTAAAAAACCAATCTGGAGCTGGTGGCAGCATTGGCCCCCGCAGCAACCGGAAGTCGTCGCCGACGGCGAAGTAAAGATTGCTGAAGACGGCACCGTCCGCATCGAGATTGATACCGAATTGACCAGACTGATCCATGGGGATACGGACCATCGTTACACGATCAGCGCCGAAGTGCGTGATCAATCCCGGCGCACGATCGTCGGTCAAGGTGATGTGCTGGTAGCCCGCCGTCCCTTTAAGGTTTATGCCTGGACGGATCGCGGGCACTATCGCGTCGGCGACACTGTCCGGGCCGGTTTCAAGGCCCAGACCCTGACGGCCAAACCGGTTCGAGGAAAAGGGCTGCTGCGTTTGCATCGAATTACCTACCGGGATAATGCGCCCCAAGAGACCGAGGTGAACCGCTGGGAATTAGATCCGGATGCCGAGGGCCGGGCCGACATTCAGATCCAGGCATCGCGGTCAGGGCAATATCGTCTGTCTTTCACGGTAACGGATACTAAAAACCGCACCATCGAAGGGGGGTATATTTTCACCGTGCGTGGTGAAGGGGATGACGGCAGCGGCTATCGCTTTGCTAAAATCGAGCTGATTCCGGATAAAAACGAGTATGCCCCCGGAGACCGTGTCCGGCTCTTGATCAATACGGATCATTCTGGTGCTGCGGTGGTTTTATTCATACGGCCGGCCAACGGAATTTACCTGCCGCCGAAAGTGATCCACATGAGCGGTAAAAGTACGGTTGAGCAGATTGCCATCACTCAAAAAGACATGCCCAATATCTTTGTCGAAGCCATCACCGTTTATGAGGGCAAATTACATAGCGAAACCCGCGAAATTGTTGTTCCGCCACAAAAACGCGTGCTGAACGTAAAGGTCACACCGTCAAAAAAAACGTATCGTCCCGGACAACAGGCTAAATTTAAAATTGCACTATCGGATTATAGCGGGGAGCCATTTCAGGGCGCTGCCGTGATGACTGTATATGACCGCGCCCTTGATTATATTTCAGGTGGCTCTAACGTGCCCGAGATCCGCAGCTTCTTCTGGAAGTGGCGGCGGCACCATCAACCTCAAACGGAATCCAGCCTGGCACGGCGATTTTATAACCTGTTAAAGAAAAAAGAACCTTCCATGCGCAATATCGGCGTTTTCGGACACCTCATGTCCCAGGATGTCTATGAAAAAGGAGTGACCGGCAAGGATGAGATGGCAGTTGAAGAGTCTGCTCGTCAGGATATGGCGCCCACAGCGGCGGAGCCCAAAGCAGCCGCCAGGGCTTCGGCACTGCGGAAGGCCGCACCCGGCGACCTTGAGACGAATAGGGGGAACCGGTTCAAGCAAGGAGGTGACGGCGAATTACCAATTGCAAAAGACCTTGTCGCGCCCCATGTGCGCACCAAATTTGCCGATACGGCCTTCTGGGCCGCGACGATCCAAACCGATAGCTCCGGTATGGCTGAGGTTGTTTTTCCCATGCCGGAAAACCTTACCGGCTGGAAAGTCCTGGTGTGGTCCATGGGTCACGGCACGAAGGTCGGACAGGGCTCGATTGAGGTGGTTACCCGCAAGGATTTAATTCTGCGCCTGCAAGCTCCGCGTTTTTTTGTGGAAACCGATGAGGTTGTGCTGTCGGCCAATGTCCACAATTACCTGAAAAACAAAAAAACGACTCGGGTTCAGCTGGAACTTGAGGGCGGCTGCCTCGCCCTGCTACCTGCGGAAAAAGGTGCCAAGACGATCATCATAGATCCCGACGGCGAAAAACGGGTGGATTGGCGGGTCAAGGCGCTAAAAGAAGGTGAAGCCGTCATCCGCATGAAAGCGCTGACCGATGAGGAGTCCGACGCCGTTCAGATGCATTTTCCGGTCTACGTGCACGGCATGACCAAACAAATAGCCCGAAGCGGCGTCATCCGACCTGACGCAACCGAAACCTCTGTTTCGTTTGACGTCCCGGCCGAACGTCGCGTAAAGGAGTCAAGACTTGAACTGCGTTTCTCACCGTCCCTTGCCGGGGCCATGGTGGATGCGCTACCATATTTGACAAGTTATCCTTACGGCTGCACGGAGCAAACACTGAGCCGTTTCCTACCGACGGTGATTACCCGGCAGATCCTGCTGAAAATGGGACTGGATTTAGAGGCAATCAAAGCCAAGCGTACCAATCTCAATGCCCAGGAACTCGGCCAAGATACCCAGAGAGCCGGACAATGGCGGCGCTATGACCACAACCCGGTTTTTGATCAGCAAACAGTAGATGAAATGGTGCGGGCCGGCGTTAAACGGCTAGCCGATATGCAGTTGTCAGACGGCGGTTGGGGCTGGTTCAGCGGATTTGGCGAAAAATCCTATCCGCACACCACCGCTTATGTAGTTCATGGGCTGCAAATCGCCCGGGATAGCCGCATAACATTGCCCGCCGGGATGCTGGAAAACGGAATCCGCTGGCTGCGGGATTATCAGAGCAAGGAACTCGAGCAGCTGAACCGCTGGAACCGCAATAAGAAGGACGGCAAATCCCGTGCCGACAATCTGGATGCCCTGGTGTACATGGTTTTAGTCGACGGCGACATCGACCAAAAACGAATGCGAACTTACCTTTATCGCGACCGCAGCCAGTTGGCGGTCTACGCCAAGGCGATGTTCGGTATGGCCCTGCACAAAGTTGAAGATACAGAGAAACTTGCCATGATAATACAAAACATCGAGCAATACCTGGTGGTCGACGATGAAAACCAGACAGCCTACCTGAACCTGCCCAACAGTTCTTATTGGTGGTACTGGTATGGCAGCGAATACGAGGCCCATGGATATTACCTCAAGCTTTTAAGTAGAACGGCACCCCAAAGTCAGAAGGCTTCCCGGCTGGTGAAATACCTGCTCAATAACCGCAAACACGCCACCTACTGGAAAAGCACCAGAGATACGGCAGTCCTCCTGGAAGCGTTTGCGGAATATCTGACCGCCAGCGGCGAAGACCGGCCGGATTTAACCCTGGATATATATTTCGACGGCATCCAAAAGAAAACGGTGAAGATCAATGCAGAAAATCTTTTTGTCTTTGACAACAAATTCATTCTCGAAGGAATGGATATCGGCACGGGTAGCCACACTTTGACACTGCGCAAATCCGGCCAGGGTCCCATATATTTCAATGCCTATCTGAATTATTTCACCCTGGAAGATTTTATGACGCGAGAGGGTCTGGAAATTAAGACCCGGCGTAAGGTTTACCGTTTGAACGAAGTGGAAAAAAAGATCAAAGATGTAGGCTCCCACGGTCAGGTGGTGGATCGTAAAGTGGAGAAGTATGCGCGCGAACTGCTGAAAAACCTGTCAGCAGTAAAGAGCGGAGATCTGGTGGAGGTAGAACTTGCGATAGAAAGCAAAAACGATTACGAGTACCTGGTGTTTGAAGATCCTAAAGCAGCCGGGTTTGAGCCGGTCAAAGTTCGCAGCGGCTACACCGACAATGAGATGGGTGCCTATGTGGAATACCGTGATCGTAAGGTCTGTTTCTTCGTACGCCGCCTGGCACGCGGCCGGCACAGCCTCAGCTATCGGCTGCGGGCTGAAACACCGGGAAAATTCAGCGCGCTGCCCACCAGGGGTTATGCCATGTATGCACCGGAACTCAAAGCGAATTCAGATGAGATTAAGTTGGTTGTTGAAGATAAATAGAAGATGGAAATGGACACTGGCATTCGGGTTTCAGGTGTCGGGTGTCAGGTGTCAGGCCAGCCGCTGGCCTGAAAAGCGGTCATTCTAATCGAGAAAGAAACTGATGAACGTCGAACATCGAACGTCCAACATCGAACGTCGAATGAATGTATTTTCTGTCTGTTTTAAAAAGATTTAGCGAAGCGATTCCATCCTTCGACATTCGATATTCGTTATTCGATATTCTGCGGTTCGCTTTTTAGCCCGGCTGCCAAAGTGACCAGATTAATCATCAAGAAACCGCGTATTTTAGTGTAGTTTCATACAAGCGCCGCCTGGCCTGAACAGGGGCCAGTCTGATCGGAAAAGAAACTTTGCAGTTTTGAATCTGTTGTTTTTAATTGTGGGAGCGGTTTTTAACCGCGATTGCCCGGGTAAATCGCGGCTGAGAGTGAAAACGCGAGAACCGTCCTGAAACCTGACACCGGACACCAGAAGCCCATGCTATCCTTCAACCGAAACGGCTTCTACCCGTACCCTGGTGGTTCCTTGCTTATAGAAACCTAATTTACGGGCCGCGCCGGCGCTCAAGTCGATGATCCGACCATCTACAAAGGGTCCGCGGTCGTTTACCCGCAGGATAATGCTGCGGCGATTTTTAAGATTGGTCACTTTGACAAACGTCGGCAACGGTAAATACTTATGCGCCGCAGTAAGTCCGTTGGGATGGAACGCCTCGCCGTTGGCCGTCATATGGCCGTCTTTTTGTTTATAAGTTTCATATCCATACCATGAAGCAATGCCAGTTTCCTGATAGTTATGCGCCTGCTCCACGGACATGGGCACATAACGCCGGCCCTTGACGACATAAGGCGACTTTTTGACCTTCTTGCGGCGAATGGCTTCTTTGGGCGGAAGCCCGTCAATCGTCTCTATCTCTGGCCGCGTCAAGGGCCAGCTTAGCGGTGCGGATAGCACCTCAAAGGTAAAACCGCCGACATGATAAATAAGTTTGCCGGCACCGTAGGCAGATTTGACTGTAAATTTCGAGATCTTGTAAGTGGCTTTGACGGTTTCTTCGGTGACATCATATGTCGTTCGTATTACCCCGCAGGAAGCAGCCGTAAGACAGAGTGTTAAAAGGACCCATGGCATTGTTTTTCTTCCGGTCAAATACATCGCTAAATCCACTAGTACAGATATCGTTGATTGGTTGATTAGTTGATTGGTTAAGTGGTTGTAGATATGGATTTATGCCATATTTGCAAAATAATTGGACACTACCTGTTTTAACAATCGTAACATTTTAAAATTATGACAATAATTTACCTAATCAACCAGTAAACCAGTAAACTGTTCAACCAGGTCTGTAGTAAGAACTCTGAGCTTTTTCCGAGACTACGCTCGGGAAAAGTGCCCCTGCGGAGCAGCAGGCACGCTGATAATTTATATAGGTTTCAGGTGTCGGGCGTCAGCCCCGCCGCCGGCCTGAAAAGTTTACCCGCCTAAAGAGGGCGGCCGGTCTAATCAAAAAAGAAACTTAGTGGCATTGGAAATTCCATTTTTGACAGGATCAACAGGATGGACAGGATACAGCCATACTAAACCAAAAAAATCCTGATAATCCTGTCGAAGTAAAGATCCGGGTCCAGAGGGCCCGGCTTTGGTCCATCCCTGAGGGGTGATATGGGTGATTACATTTGCCAGCAGTGTTCAGGTGTCGGGTGTCAGGTGTCAGCAACCGAAGTCGACCCGCTGTGTCGGTGTCGCT
>CALZJV010000089.1:0-1374 GCA_945787595.1 uncultured Desulfobacterales bacterium
TCCCTTATGACTGAAAACTATGATGCCATCATCGTCGGCGGCGGACACAACGGATTGACAGCCGCAGGATATCTGGCCAAAGCCGGACTCAAAACCGTTGTGCTGGAACGGCGGCCTGTGGTTGGCGGTGCCGTGGTAACCGAAGAAATTCATCCGGGATACCGGATCTCTACTGTTTCTTATGTCGTCAGTCTTTTGAGGTCGGAAGTCATCCGAGACCTTGAACTTAAACGTCACGGGTTTGAGATGATCCGCATGGATGGCACCCTGGCTGTCTGCGGAGATGACTACCTGTTTTTATGCGGTGATGAGAAACATGATCGTAAGGAAGTGGCGCGGTTTTCAAACGTCGACTACGACGCCATGACGCAATTCGATGCGATGGTTCAGAAAGTCGGCAAAGTAATTCGAAATCAAATGCTGCGGGAACCGCCTAAACTGGATGCCGGTTTATTGGATTTGGCGGCATTCGCCCGGATGGGCCTGGATATTCGCAGGCTTTCTCCTGATTTCCGCCACCGTTTGCTGCAAATGTTAACCAGCAGTGCCTATGATCTCATCGAACGCTGGTTTGACAGTCCCATGATTAAAAGTATGTACGCATCCGCCTGTTTTTCCGGGAATTTTGCCAGTCTCCATCAGCCGGGTTCGGCGATTCCTTTTTTTCACATGGCCATTGGCGAACTGGACGGAGAGCCGGGTGCCTGGCGATTGGTAAAGGGTGGTATGGGTGGTATCACCCAGGCGATGGCAAATTTTGCCCGATCAAAAGGCGTGGATATTCGGACTGCAGCATCCGTTGAAAAAATATTGATCGAAAAAGGACATGCGGTCGGGGTACGGCTCGAAAGCGGCGAAATCGTCAGTAGCCGTTGCGTATTGGCCAATACGGACCCGAAACGAACATTTTTAAAGCTTTTGGATCCTGATCAGTTGGATCCGGAATTTGTCAAGGACATCCGGCAAATTCGGATGGGGCACAGTTCGTTACGTATTAACCTGGCTCTCAAGGGGTTGCCGGATATCCGGTTTTTTGCGCCGGGCGAGGCAGGGCCATGGCACCGCTCTGATATCTGCATCTTTCCGGATGTTGCTGGTTTGGAAGCCAATTTTTTTGCAGCCGCCGCAGGTCATTTGCCCAAGGCGCCGCGCCTGGAGATTACGATTCCCTCCACAGTAGATGACAGTCTCGCCCCAGCCGGTCAGCATGTCATGAGCATACTGGCCAAATATTATCCATATCAACTGGCCGATGGGTTGAGCTGGGATGATATCAAGGAGGATGTGGCCGACGACATCATTGGATATATGGCACGGTCAATGCCCAATCTATCGGATCTCATCGTCGGTCGCCAGATGCTTAGCCCACTCGAT
>CALZJV010000089.1:1404-19434 GCA_945787595.1 uncultured Desulfobacterales bacterium
GGACCAGATTTTCAGCCTGCGTCCGCATCCCAGGGCGGCACAGTATCGAACCCCCGTTGAAAACCTTTACCTCTGTGGTTCAGGTGCCCATCCCGGCG
Organism: uncultured Desulfobacterales bacterium; assembly: GCA_945787595.1. The sequence continues at coordinate 1,503 of CALZJV010000089.1, forward strand.
GAGGTGTGTCCGGTGCCCCGGGACACAACGCAGCACGCCGGGTGATTGCTGATTTCAAGCGGCGATAAAAATGTAAGAAAACGCTATTTTATCAGACTTGATATGGCCGCAAAAAGGCGCAAAAAGCACAAATATTAAACTTCAGAGCTTGTAATTTCAATTGGTTACAACGAATAAAAATCGCTTGATCAGTCTCAATAATGTTTACTCACCTCCTCAATGGGGGCGATTTCCAGTGCATCACCTTGAAGGGTAAAATTAACCGGTTTCTCCAAAAAATAAAGCCCGAGGTAATACCTCGGGCTTTATTTATATTAGGGAAGTTTCTCCTCATACTCACTTAGCAGGCGAGGCAACCTTTTTCTTAAATCTGAGATAAATCCTTATATATCCTTTATTCAAGGGGTTGTGGTGAGCACGACTTTCAGTAACTTTCAAAATCAGAAACCTGAGGCCCTTTTTGATGACGTTGAAGACATTTTGAATGCGGAGGCAGCCGGGTTGGTAGTGATTGATCACGCGGGGATGGTAGTACTTTGTCCTATCATCTCAGAAAAGGGTGCGGAAGCGCCGGGAAATACGCAACTGTTAGAAGAGTTTCCACCGTTTCCTGTCAATTTCTAATGCCTTTTAGAACATAAAATCGTGAATCATAGCCGTATGAAGTAGTGTTTGAATTTGTAAGTGCGATGCGTGCTAAAATTAAGATTTCGATTCTGAGAGGACAGCGTAGTTAACTATTTATTGAAAATAAAACTATTTCAAAGCGTAAGCAAGCTGAAAAGGAGCGCGAAAAGTTGATAGCTGAACTTCAAGATGCAGCTACCAAAATAAAAACATTGAGCGGCCTGCTGCCCATCTGCTCAAACTGCAAAAAAATACGCGATGACAAAGGCTATTGGAAGCAAATCGAATTTTATATTCGTGACCATTCTGAAGCAGAATTTACCCACAGTATGTGCCCGATGTGCGCAAAAAAATTCTATCCTGAATTTTTCCAAGAATAAAAACAGCACGCTCAGCCAAAGAGATTGCAGTTCTAAAAGTCCATCTCCAACAAAGCTGGAGTTTTGAAGGGCCATGAAAATTTATGATATCCAAGATCAATTCTCAATAGGTGAATATATTTGGTATGTTCCCATTTTTAAGTAAGCCGGGATTCAAGCATCGGATTATACTTGAATCCCAGCATACAAAAAATTCATCCAAAGAATAGCTCTTGCTTATATCTTACACAAACTATCAGGCTCTTCTTATTCTTAAGTAGGTTAATCCCGAGGCAATCATCATCGGAACGACACCTATGATGATCAGGATTAGGTGCGATGGCATGCTGACCCATTCGAGCATTCGAATACGGTCCGTGCCGATGAACTCAAGACTGCGCGCATGCCAGTAACCATTTTCAAGCACATCCCAAACCTGCAAAATACCCACTGGAAACAAATTGGTGATCACCATCAGGGCCAGCCCAATGTTAAGGCCCCAGAAGGAAAACTTAACAAATTTTTCCGGCAACACCCACTGTTCATCGGTCAGAACGTGACGCAAGCCTAAAACCAGAAGCGCCATGGCCAACATGCCGAACGCTCCCAACAAGGCGGCGTGGCCATGGTTCAGGGTTAATATGGTGCCCGCTTCAAAGTAGCTGACAACCGGCATGTTGATCAGGAATCCGAATATGCCGGCACCCACAAAATTCCAGAATCCTACGGCCATTAAAAAATAAAAGGCCCACTTGTGTGGAATGGCTTTTTTCGGTTCTTTGGCGGTGTCCCCTGTGCCGGTCAACTTGATAAAGTCCCAGGCGTCCAGCGTCAGCAGGGTGAGCGGCACAACTTCAAGCGCCGAGAACATGGCCGCCAGCGCCATGGTAAAGTTGGCCTGTCCTGTCCAATACCAGTGGTGGGCCGTACCGATGATGCCGCCTGCCAAAAAGAGTATGGCATCCATGTAAATGACACGCACCACGTTGATGCGCCTGACAACCCCCAGCTGATAGAAGGTTACCGCAACCAGAACGGTCACAAACAGCTCGAAGAAGCCTTCCACCCAAAGGTGGATTATCCAGAAACGCCACATGTCTACCACCGTAAAATTGGAGGTGCTGCCGAAGAAAAAGGCCGGCAGATAAAAAAACGGAATGGCGGCAGCGCCACCTAAAAAAAGCAGTGTGATTTCTTTACGCTCCGGGTCTTTCAAGGCCGGTGCGGTCGTCCGGTAGAGTAGTCCCAACCAGAAGCTGAACCCTATCACCAAAATGATTTGCCAAAAACGACCGAGCTCCAGAAACTCCCAGCCCTGGTGCCCAAACCAGGACCACAAACCGCCAAACAGCTGATGAATGCCTGCCAGTTCGCCCAACAGGCTGCCTGCCACCAATACAACAAGGGCCCAGAACAGCATGTGAACGCCCATTGTATGTCCACGCTGTTCCTTTTGGCTCAAGGAAGAGGCCAGCAACAGGCCACCGGCAATATAGGCGGTGGCAATCCAGAAGATGGCCAGCTGAAGGTGCCAGGTGCGCAGAATATTACTCGGCAAGTATTGAGCCAGGTCGATACCATAGAAATTTCAGGGTTCAGCACGATAGTGAGCCAGTGCCCCACCGATCATAACCTGCGTTAAAAAGAGCAGCGCAACAATGAAAAAATACTTGATGGTCGCCTTCTGTCCCTCGGTGACTTCACCGATCAGCATTTGAGGATAATTATCCTCAGGGCCGCCTTTCCAGCCCAGGTAATCAAACTTTCCAAAAGTAAACAGCACGACCGCCAAACCGGCCAGCAGCATGGCAACGCTCAGAGCACTCCAGAGAACTGCATCACTGGTCAAGCGGTTACCGACCGTCGGGTCATAGGGAAAGTTGTTGGTATACGAATAAACCTTGTCCGGGCGATTGGCGACACTGGCCCAGGCTGTCCAGGCAAAGAAGGCCGTCAGCTGGCGAATTTCTGTGGGGTCGTTGATGTAGTTGTCCGGGAGGCCTGAATTTGAAACCGGGTGCTTGAAATAATCGGTCCAGACCGTTAACTGCTTTTGAAAAGAATCTTTTTCGGCATCTATGAAGGTCAACTGTTTCGATACCGGATCGTACCGATTTTCTTTAAGAAGGATGGCAACCCGAGAATCCACCAGGGCCCGTTGTGATGCATCCAATTTCGACAGATCCGCACCGAATTCTTTTCGAGCGACTGCTTGACTGGTTTCCAGCGAGAGTTCATGCAGGTACTGCGCCGAAAAATCCGGCCCTAAATAAGAGCCATGGCCCCAGATCGATCCGTTCTGCATGAGGCCATATTTTAAAAAAACCTGTTGACCCGTTTCGATCTCCTGTCCGCTGAATATCATTTTGCCATCGGAATCGACTACTTTTTCCGGAATGGGGGGGGCATATCGGTAGGCTTGTACCGACATGAAGATCAAACCGATCATACCGACAACGAACACCAGTAAAACGCTACGACGCCACCATGCTGAAAGTTTCGGAGTGGAAGATAGCTGCTCTTTCATTTTAATATCTCCTTTTTACTATTGAGATTTTCCTGGTAATTGTCGACCCATTTCAAGTACCTTTCAACAATTTGCTCCGGTTTGTCCCGCCAAATAATGCCATGGCTTGTGCATATCATATCAAGGGGCAAATTAAAGGATAATACTTCCTTAATCTTTTTTATTACCAGCGGGCTGAAAGGAGTCAGTATGTTTGCATAATACTTAATGCACTCGTTAAACAGCTCGTTTTGGTCGACAAGGTCATTAAACATATACTCGGATGCATAGTGTTGTCCGAACGCATCATTGCTGAACAAAATATTGTCTTCCATTAAATAGCAGAACATACTGTCCGGCCAATGGAGCATCGGTGCCTCGATAAAAATAAGTTCTTTTTGTCCCAGACTGAGTCGATCTCCGGTTTTGACCACATTAAAATTCCAGTCCTGATGATAATGACCTTTTAATGATCTTACTCCATTTTTGGTAGAGTATATTGGGGTATCAGGTATGTGGGACATCAGTAAGGGTAAGGCCCCACTATGATCTATCTCTGCATGGGGTGCAATAACATAGTTGATTTTGTTTAGTTCAATTTCAAGGGATAGATTGCGTACATATTCTTCTGCGAAAGGGGCCCATACAGTATCAAAAATGGCGGTCTTTTCTTCTTTGATTAAATATGAATTATACGTTGACCCCCGGTGGGTGGAATACTCGTCACCATGAAATTTCCGGAGTTCCCAATCGATTTTGCCTACCCAATGGATATTGTTTTTGACTCTAATACTCATTTTGATTCCTCCCCGCTTACAAATGTGCAGGTTCGGCTCATAGCCTTTTATTCAGCATGTAAGGCGTGAGAAATGTTGGCTGGCATAATAAGCATTTCACCTGAATTAACAGTTGAAGTCTTTCCACCGATAGTAATTTCCGCTCGCCCATCCAGAATATAAACAACCGCATCAAAAGGGGCTGTGTGCTCACTAAGCCCCTGACCCGAATCAAAGGCAAAGAGCGTAATATTTCCGATATCTTTCTTTATTAGTGTCTTGCTGACCACAGAACCATCAGCATAATTTACATGTTTTTCCAGATTGAACGGGATACCTTTCAGCATTGCTGTGTCATCATTCATGATCGACTCCTTTTTTAACGTAGTTGAAACTCAAATATAATTAGCTTTTTTATGACAAACAGGCTTTTCTTTTCTTCAGATACCCGATTTGCCGGTGTTTAAGATGTCTATTCGTCCCTCTGGTCTATCATTGATGTTCATGATGTCCTGTACCACCCTTTACTGATGTATGCAATTCTTCTACATAATGAGTAAAGATAACATACGCTTCAACAAATTCACGACCTGCAGTAACGCTTTTATCAGCATGCTTTTTGGTCTCCAGAGCTCGGCGAAAACGCTCACGGATGCCCTTGGCCGTCGCATCGGTTAGGACACCGACAAGTTTATCAACCGAACCATTTTCCAAAGCCTTGTCAGCCAAGGCAATTGCCGGGTCGACTTCAGTACCAGGTTTGAGACCCGTGTATGAAGCCCCTTCACCTGCGCGGTGGATGCGGACCAGAGTTTCAAAAAAGTACATGTCTGCTAATTCCTGTGCCTGCCCGCCAAGCTTTCTGACCTCCATGGTATTTTGAAAGGCGGTGCGGATCAATTGCTCATCATTGGTGGAAACCCATTTGAGCAAAGGCGTGATATCACCGGTAGCCATGGCTTGTCGCGCTGATTCTACTACTGGACCGTCCAGGGTGTCACAATGAGCGTCAGCATTGATTGAATACAGAAAGAGCATTTCAAAGATAACTAACGCAATCAAAATATGTCTGATATTAATTCTTTTTGTCATTTTTTGTTCCTCCTTCCTTCGAGCTTTTTTATGCTTCCAGCCAATTTCTATATTTCCGTTTAAATATACACTTTCTAATTTCCGTAAACCCTATAATAGCAAGCTGCATGCCAAATAAATATTTGTTTAATTTCAGATAGTTAAAATATATGTTATTATATTGACAACATTTAAAGGTTGCTATTTTCATAACGATGTTGTAATAATTACAACTATGGATATGTTGGATACATTGGCTTCGATAGCTGCCGACCTCACTGCTGCTCTCAGCGCCAAGGATCGTTATCAGCGATTGCTCGGCGCTTTACAGCGTATTATTCCATTCGATGCGGCAGCTCTTCTGCGATTAGAAGGCGAAGCGCTCCTCCCACTTGCGGCTCACGGACTTTTACCCAACGCTATGGGCCGTCGCTATGCCCGCATTGATCATCCACGGCTTGATAGTATTTGTAAATCAAGCGAACCCGTGCGTTTTCCATCCGACAGCACACTTCCCGACCCATTTGATGGTTTATTGGTCAAAGATGCTGATGCATTGCACCACATACACGCATGTTTGGGATGTCCTCTGTATGTCGATGAAAAGCTTGTCGGCGCTCTCACCGCCGATGCTCTTGATCCCCATGCCTTTGATCATCTTGATCGGGATTTTCTGAAGGCGGTTGGCGCTATAGCTGGAGCTCAAATGCAAACGGCGAACCTGATTGAGGCTCTGGAGCACAGCGCTGAGCATAAAGGGCTGATAGCCAGTGATTTGATGCAGGACATACACAGACGGCAGGGAAGTCAGATTATTGGAAGCAGCCGAATAATGGAACACCTGCAACGTGAAATAGCACTTGTGGCCGCCTCTGATTTCACTGTAATGGTTTTAGGTGAAACCGGTGTTGGCAAGGAATTAGTGGTTCGAGCCATTCACGCTGCTTCTGCACGCAAAGATGGCCCGTTGCTTTACCTGAACTGTGCCGCCTTGCCCGAGACGCTGGCCGAGACGGAGCTTTTTGGTCACATAAAGGGAGCATTTACCGGGGCGAGTAAAGACAGGGCGGGAAAATTCGAGTTAGCCGACAAAGGGACTTTGTTTTTAGATGAAGTCGGCGAACTGTTCCCCTCCATACAGGCCAAGTTGTTAAGAGCAATCCAGGAAGGTGAAATCCAGCGAGTCGGATCAGAAAAGACGATTCACGTAGATGTGAGATTGCTTGTTGCCACCAACCGAGACCTTGATGCGGAAGTCAAGTTAGGCCGGTTTCGAGCGGACCTTTATCATCGGCTTAATGTTTACCCCATAAAAGTACCGGCTTTGCGCGAACATAAGGAGGATATTCCACTTCTAACCGGATATTTTTGTGAACGAACTCAACGTCGTCTTGGTTTAGGGCCGGTTCGAATCAGTACCAATGCCGTTGAAATTTTGAGTCGACATTCCTGGCCGGGAAATGTGCGAGAGCTGGAAAATATTATTTCAAGAGCAATACTTAAGGCCTCGTCTGAATCGAATCGCGGTAATCCAGTCATCATTAAACCGATTCATCTGGGTGGTGATTTAATATCCATAGATACCAATGTTGAACTTTCATCCCCAGATTTAGATCCACTAATATCAAAAGAGCTGAATCTTCAAGAAGCGGTCCAACAGTTTAAAAAACAACTAATTCAGTGTGCTCTGACTAAAAATGATGGCAATTGGGCCGCCACCGCTAAAAATTTAGGGATGCATCGGAGTAATCTTCATCATCTCGCTACCCGCTTAGGCCTGCGCGAGAAAGCAAAAAAAAGCGATTAATAGTACAACCCTTCTTGCATTATAATCGCGTCGCGGTTTTATTCATTTCATCAGCTAAGTTACCAAAATTTGAATAGTCCGAAACTGAACATTCCCTGCTCCTGGAATAGCGTAAATATGCAGATTGCAAAACAAAATATACACTGATTATGATTTTTTCGACCAATAAACCAACACAATATATAGTGTAACGCCTCCCGAAAGTGAATTGAAAAATATTTTGTATATCAAAATAAATTAAAAACGAACAAACTTCCAAGTCACACGGCCTTTTTTTGAATAATTCAAATGTTTGCTTTCTGCTATATATTTATAATTAAAACAGAAGTTTAATGCTTATGATACTCAATTAATATATGAAAACGAATAAGTTGATTCGATAAGCATTATCTGTTGCTACTTCGGTGTCTCGATTCCTCCAGTTTCAACTACCCTTCTAAAGCGTTTAGCATTCATTTTTAAGGAATTCGTTGCAACGTTTTACTTTTCCAATTATACTTTGAGCTTTACAGAGATTGTTTCTATTTTCTTGTCAACATGTTTAAGTTTTTCTTCTTTGCCAATTTTTTCTAACCGGCGTCTCAACCCTTCAAGTTGCTCCTTAATACGAGGTAAAATCTCTGTCTCCAACTTATGTTTCATCTCCACGCTCAGATTCTCAATTTCGGCGAGAATCTTATCCAGCTGTCTTTCGATTTGTTTAATCTGTTCACTTTCGGAAAGGTTTTGGAGCCCTTTAAAAAATTCATTTATCTCAGATTCCAGTACATGGACATTTTTGCGGAATTTATTGGCGATCTGGCCGTATATAGCGACGTATTTTGACTGTCCCTCTACAATGGTATTTTTCTCTATTATATTGCCGCCATCTTCTATTTGAATAATCCGTATCGCTTTTCGGCCTTCAGATTCGGGGTTTGAATCAATATAAAACGTGCTGGAATCTTTTGTTAAGGATGAAAATTGATCTTCAATAGCTACGCTTACCAGAGAGTTTCCTGTATCAGTATATTCAATACCCGTTACTTCTCCGATAGCGGTGTTATCAAAAAAGACTCGATCGTTTTTCCGTAACCCCTGAATATCATTGAACCGAATCTTAAAATTGTGAGTGGTCCCAACACATCCAATAAGAACCAATGCGGTTATAGTTGAAAAAAAGATATTTTTGATCATATTTGGCCCTTTTCTTTAATAAATTTAGCGCTGAGTAGCGAGCGAGCATCGTACAATATTGTATATCTCGAATTTTATCAGGTTTCTAAAAATTCTGCAAAGTTTAGGGATCATCATTATTCTCAAGTTCCATCCAAAAATGTCATCGAAAATGGAACACTGATAATGGGCGATAATATTTTTTCTGGCCGAGATTGATCCTTGTGTGATCGGGGGTTCGCATTTTGGGTGGCCGTTTCATAAGGGAGTGTCCTTTTTGATTTTGTTCCAAGTGAGGAAGGGGGATCTGTAGAAATCGATTTTGCTTTTCAAAATGGAAAATTGAGAACTGTCAGAAACTGCGGTATACAGTGGAAAACCGGAAGGGATGTTGAGCTGTTTTTCGTTAGTGCAGTTCTTTTGCTAATCATTCTACTAAATTTTTAATATTATATGGCTTAATTTTCATTTTTCAAATCGCATTGTAACGATTATTGTAACGATTTTTTAAATTAGGCATGAAAAAAGGTCAATCTGAGAGAACTCAAATTGACCTAATCCCTTTAAAATGGCGGAGAGACAGGGATTCGAACCCTGGATGGAAGTTTCCCCCCATACTCGCTTAGCAGGCGAGCGCCTTCAGCCAGCTCGGCCATCTCTCCATGGATGGTTGAATGGTTAATTGGTTGATTAGTTGAATAGTTAAAATAAGGGTTACCATCATTTTACTTATCAACGATTTAACCAATCAACAAATCAACCAAGGTTGGCGGAGGGAGTAGGATTCGAACCCACGGAGGTGTGACCCTCAACGGTTTTCAAGACCGCCGCTTTCGACCACTCAGCCATCCCTCCTTGTCGCAACCTAAATATTTAGCATTTCATCCATAACAGGTCAATGGTTTTGTTACTTCATTAAAATTCCGATATAGGGGTTAAAAATTTACAAATTTTTAACCCCTATATCGGAATTTTAATATTTGTTTTTGACAGTTGACAGGATTGTTTTTATATGATTTCAAAAAGCGCTAAATTAATATCTACAGGAGGAATGCAACCATGAAACAGAAATATTTAATCATCAATGACAAAGAAAATAAGCAGTTCAAAATTCAGGAATTTGCTGAGCTGAATAAAGAGACGCTGTCACTGCTGTGTGAAGAAGCCTATGATTACAAAACCATTAAATCCGCTATTTCAACTGGAAAAGATGCGCTGATTTCTACTTTGAGAACTAACAATTTATATCCTCCCGGGATTTATGCTGAAAAAATTGCCTCCTCAATAGTTCAGCTGTATAAATCAAAAGACGAAGAATCGGTGGAGTTATTTTTCGACGATATTAATCTGTTAGGCAAAAAACGCCGATCTTCCGCAATCAGCGAGCAAATCGAAGACGACTCAGCCGACCTCGATGAAATGTTGGAAGACGATTTAGGTAATAATTTTCCAGAAAAAAATGGGCTCAAAAAAATTGAGTCGTCGCTGAAAATTGAAGATGACGATTAGGTCGATATCAATGATGGCGACTAGACTTTGGCTTCTACGATTTACCCAATTAAATTTGTTGAATAAATGAGGGGTCGGGGAGTTTCTCAAAGCCGACCCGCTGCATGGATAATCACCACCGAAACCGCATGAACTCTACCTTAAGGCATCGTAATGAATGAACAGTAATTAAAATGAAAACGGAAAATCGAGTGCCATGCCGGGATTAGATGTTAAATAAAAGCCGCAGTGCAAAGCTGTTCATCCCTAACGATCCCTAATGGTCTCAGACAGCATCCGATTTCGGTGGCGATCATCCACCCCGCTATAATCATTGGCTTGTGCTGGAAACTCCCCGACCCTTCAAATAAATAAAATTTCAATTTATGTAAGATGGAAACCCCTGGAAAAGAGGTGAATCCAAAGCTTCAATGGCCGTTTCTGATCGGAACAAGAATCCATTCAGGCTAAAATCTGCTTGACTTATCAAATATTTTAACATAATCGGAATAAACGCGATTTAGTGGTACTGAGATTCCCAAATAATTAAAGTTGTCTGCATTTAATTTTTTCAAATCATTTTGCCTGCCTTTCCTCAAATTATTATGTACAAAATAAAACATAAATTTATTTCAATACTATACTAAATAAATATGCAACAATCGCTCAAAAATCTGAATAACCAAAACTGGCGCAGTCGAAACCAAACGGGCAAAATTTAAAATATATATTTTTTGATTTGGCAGCCTTTACGACACGCAATTACGGCTATTTCGAGATTAATTCGCTTTACCTAATTTCTGACTATGTCAAACTTGAATCACGATCACGACAAGGAGGTGCAAATGGAAAACGAAAAGGCTTTTTATGAAAGGCTGGAGAGCAAAGGGGTCTCCAGGCGGGAATTCATGAAGTTTTGTACCTACCTCACCGCGACCATGGGGCTTTCATCATCCTTTATCCCCAAAGTGGCGGAGGTATTTGCAGCGCCGGCCCAGCGACCCCCGGTCATCTGGCTTCACTTCGGTGAGTGCACGGGTTGCTCGGAAGCATTTTTAAGAAGCCAGTATCCTTACGCGGATGATCTGGTTCTTGAGCTTCTATCGGTGGAGTATCATGAGACCATCATGGCGGCGGCCGGACAGCAGGCTGAGGAGCAACTCCAAGCGGCGGCAAAAAAGTATGATGGGAAATTTATCTGCGTTGTGGAAGGCGCCATAGCTACCAAGTATAATGGAGGCTATGGAAAAATCGGGGGGCGAACATTTCTGGAAATCGGCAAAGACATCTGCTCCAAGGCAGCGGGTGTGATTTGCATCGGTTCCTGTTCCTCGTTTGGAAACATACAGGCTGCAGCACCGAATCCCGGCGGCTACAAGGGTGTTGGAGAAGCTTTGGGGATAAAGACCGTGAATATTGCCGGGTGTCCGCCGAATCCGGTCAATTTTGTGGGGACCGTTGTCAACTATCTTCTGCTTGGCAAACTTCCGGCACTGGACGGCCTGGGCCGGCCCCTGTTTGCCTATGGCAAAACCATCCACGATCAATGTCCGCGGCGGTCTCATTTCGAAAATGATGAGTTTATCGAAGCGTTTGGTTCCGAAGAAGCGGCGGCGGGTTATTGCCTTTACAAAATGGGATGTCGCGGACCGGAAACGTACAATAACTGCCCGATTGCCAAATTCAACGACGGCACCAGCTGGCCGATCGAAGCAGGGGCGCCCTGTATCGGCTGCAGCGAACCGGGTTTCTGGGATAAATTCACGCCCTTTTATGAGGAATTTTAATTTTCAATTTGTTGATACGAACTATATCCTTTTTACCGAAAAAAGGGAGGAGATCATATGGCAGAAAGAATTACGATAGATCCGATCACCAGAATAGAAGGTCACCTCAGAATCGAAGTCGAGGTTTCTGGCGGCAAGGTGGTCAACGCCTGGAGCTCAGGCCAGATGTTCCGGGGTATTGAGTTGATCCTGCAGGGACGCGATCCGCGGGATGCCCATCATTTTGTACAACGCTCTTGCGGGGTCTGAACTTACACCCATGCTCTGTCCTCGGTGAGGGCAGTCGATGACGCCGTCGGTGTCAAGATTCCTAAAAATGCAAGAATTGTGCGCAACCTACTCATGGGTGCCCAATTCCAGCACGATCACATCGTTCATTTTTATCATTTGCATGCGCTGGACTGGGTAGACATTGTCAGTGCACTTGCAGCAGATCCAAAGAAAACCGCTGCTTTGTCGGACAATGTCAGTAATGCTCCCCAGGGGGGAAGCGCGTATTTTAAAAGTGTTCAGCAACGGCTTCAAACCTTTGTCGACAGCGGCCAGCTCGGTCCGTTTTCGAATGCCTATTGGGGACATTCCGCTTACAAGCTGCCGCGCGAAGCAAATCTGATGGCTGCTGCACACTATATTGAAGCGTTGCGGCTGCAAGCCAGGGCCGCCCGGATGCATGCCATATTCGGCGGCAAAAACCCGCATCCTCAGTCCCTGGTTGTCGGTGGAGTAACCTGTGTCAGAGACTTGACCCCTGACCGTATCGCCGAATTTCTCTACATCACCAAAGAAACGCAAAATTTTATTAAAAACGTATACGTCCCCGATCTGTTGGCGGTGGCTTCCTTTTACAAAGACTGGGGCGCGATCGGTGGAACCACGAATTTTCTGGCCTGGGGTGAATTCCCGGAATCCGATAAGGAACCGGAAAGTCTGTTTATGCCCAGAGGCGTGATCATGAACCGGAATCTTGGTGGGGTCAAGATGGCGGATCAGGCCAATGTGACCGAAAACGTGGCACGCGCCTGGTACGAAGATGGTGCCGACCTGCATCCCTACAAGGGTGAGACCAAACCCTTGCAGGAGGATCCGAAATATAGGCCGGGCGACGGCAAATACTCCTGGTTCAAGGCACCGCGCTACGAGGGCGAGCCTTGTGAGGTCGGTCCACTCACACGGGTGCTGGTGGCCTATGCCAAGGGGCATAAAGTGATCAAACCCATCGTGGATAGCGTCCTGAAAACCCTCGGTGTTCCGGCTTCTGCGCTGTTTTCTACCTTGGGCCGAACGGCGGCCAGAGGCATTGAAGCCCTGGCCATCGGTGAACGTAATCAAATGTGGGTAATGGAACTGGTTGAAAACCTTAAAAGCGGTGACACCAAAACTTACCAGCCATATGAAATGCCGGACAGCGCCATGGGTGTGGGCCTCAATGATGTTCCCCGGGGGTCGCTCGGTCACTGGATTCAGATTGAAGACAAAAAGATCAAAAACTACCAGTACGTGGTGCCGTCAACCTGGAATTTAGGCCCGCGAGATGCCGCCGGCAAGCTGGGACCGGTGGAAGAGTCTTTGATCGGCACGCCGGTGGAGGATCCCAAAAAACCGCTTGAAATCCTGCGAACGGTTCATTCTTTTGATCCCTGCATTGCCTGCGGTGTTCATGTCATCGATCCGGATTCCAACCAGGTATATAAGATCAAGGCATTGTAATTACTGTTTAAATCCCACAGCCTCCTGACCTTAAGGGAGGCTGTGGTTTTTTTGGAGCATTGACTTTTCATACCGATCCAAGCTAGGATCCCGTTCCGGATTAATTTTCCAGGAAAAATTAGAACGTAATTACTTGAGGGGTCGGGGAGTTTTCAGCACAAACCTTTAATTATAACGGAGGGGATGATCGCCACCGAAAGCGGATGCTGTCTGAGACCATTAGGGATCGTTATGAATGAACAGCTTTTATGCTGCGGCTTTTCTTAACAGTCAATCCTGGAATTGCACGCAATACTCTGTTTTCATTTAGATTACTGTTCACTCATTACGATGCCTTAGGGTCGAGTTCATGCGGTTTCGGTGACGATTATCCATGCAGCGGGTCGGCTTTGAAAAACTCCCCGACCCCTCAATTACTTAAACATATGAATGCAACCGACAGAAATCCCTTTGACGAAATCTATGCCGCCGCCGTTATGGTTCTGGGCATCGGCTGTATCCTTTATTCCGATGAAGGCTTCGGCGTGCGGGTGGTTGAAGCGATGGAAGCGCGCTACCAATTTTCTGATAATGTCCTGCTCGTCGATGGTGGTGTCCTCGGTATCAATTTGCTGGGGGTGATTACAAAGCCGGACCATTTAATCGTTGTGGATGCGATTCGCAACCAGGGAAAGCCCGGTGATTTGTACCGGTTGGAAGCGGATCAAATTCCCGCTAGAATCCGGGCCAAGAATTCTTTGCACCAGGTAGATTTTCTTGAGGCCCTGACCTTGTGCCAGGCCCTCGATAAGGTTCCGCAAACAGTGATCATCGGGGTCGAACCGCAGGACATCGAAACGCAGAGTCTCGAATTGACACCCACCATCCAGGCGCAAGTCGATCCGGTCATTGAAATGGTTTTGGCTGAGCTTGATCGTCTGGGTATGTCTTGGGATGGTGCAAATTAACCCTAAAGCGGATCATAGTTCTCATCATATATTTATTGCTCTAATCGGGTGTTAGGAGAGAACAGGTTTCAGGTGTCGGGTGTCAGGTTTCAGGAAGGATGATGTCACAATCAATATGTTGGCCTCTATGCGGGGAAATCGTCATCACCCGGAGGCATTCCAAGAAAAAGGAAGATCGGACAATGTGTCTTGCAATCCCTTCAAAAATAACACAAATTAACAACAACATGGCAACTATCGATGTAGACGGCGTCCAAAGGGAAGCCAGTCTATTGTTGCTCGAAGATGCCGGGGTCGGCGATTATGTCATCGTGCATGCCGGCTTTGCCATTCAAAAGATAGATGAAGCGGCGGCAATGGAAACTTTGAAATTTTTGAAAGAGGCAGCCGCTTTTGTGGAGGGAGGCGGTAAAGGAATGACAAATGACGAATGACGAATGGCGAATGTCGCAGGGCGGAGGAGATCGAAGGTAGGCAGTTTTTGCCATGACGGAAAAAGGTGTTGCCAAACGGTTGAATGTTAACGGAATTGTTCAGGGGGTCGGCTTTCGGCCTTTTGTCTTTCAGCTGGCCGAGCAATATGGTCTGAAAGGAGACGTGGCCAACACGTCTTCAGGTGTATGCATTCATATTGAGGGACCCGCCGGGAAGGTTGCTTCTTTTGAAACGGATCTCTCTGCAAAGCGCCCACCTCTGGCCGTTATTGTTGAAATTAGCGGCCAAGCGGACACTGTAAAAAATTACCCTGATTTTACCATCACAAAAAGTAAAAATGAATCGAGAACATCCACCTTGATTTCACCGGACGTTTCGATTTGTGACGATTGCCTGGCCGAACTGCTTGACCCTGATAATCGTCGCCATCACTACCCGTTTATTAACTGTACCAATTGTGGTCCCCGCTATACCATTATCGATGACATCCCCTACGACCGGCCGAAGACTTCCATGCGCCATTTTAAGATGTGTGCCGCCTGTCAGTCCGAATACGATGATCCAACCGATCGGCGGTTTCACGCCCAGCCGAATGCCTGTGCCGATTGCGGCCCCCAAGTGCACCTTTACGACAACCGTCGCAACAAAATATCACAAAAAGACCCCATCGACCAATCGTCGAAGCTGTTGAAACAGGGTTATATTCTGGCGATCAAAGGTCTAGGTGGTTATCATCTGGCGGCAGATGCCGCAGACTCCGATGCGGTCATGCGTCTGCGAAGACGGAAACTGCGCGAGGAAAAGCCCTTTGCCGTCATGTCCTATGACCTTGAGAGCATCCGGCGGTATGCTTTGATGGATGGCGGCGAAGAAAAATTGCTATCCTCTATTCAGCGCCCCATTGTGCTGCTGAGAAAAAAGAATCCAAACTGCATTTCAGAGGAGGTTGCGCCCAACAATAAGTGTTTCGGTGTGATGCTGCCTTACACGCCGTTACATTATCTACTGCTGAAAGACAACTTTACCGCCCTGGTAATGACGAGCGGCAATTTGAGTGAGGAGCCCATTGCCATCGACAACGACGATGCGTTTAACCGGCTGGCTGGCATTGCCGATTATTTCCTGGTCCACGACCGCGACATTTACCTGCGCAGCGATGACTCCATTGTGCGAAACATTGCCGGGACCAAAAGATTCATACGTCGGTCACGGGGCTTTGTGCCCATTCCGATTTTTTTAAAAAACGGGGTGCCCCCAATCCTGGCCTGCGGTGCCGAACTGAAAAATACGATCTGCGTCACCAAGCAGGATAAGGCGTTTTTAAGCCAACATATCGGGGACCTTGAAAACCTGGCAACCTATGAGTTCTTGAAGCTGACGGCTGCTCATCTCAAACGCATCCTCGATATTCAACCGGAACTCATTGCCTTTGATATGCATCCCGATTATTTGAGTACCCAATTCGCCCGGGAGCAGGAAGTTAACCCTAAAATTCAGGTTCAGCATCATCACGCCCACATCGTCAGCTGTATGGCCGAGCACAAGCTGGAAGGACCGGTGATCGGGCTGTCCTTCGACGGCACGGGTTACGGAACCGATGCTGCTATCTGGGGCGGTGAGATATTGATCGCCGAGGAACACGATTTTGAGCGTGTTGGGCATCTTGCTTATGTTGCCATGCCTGGGGGCAGTGCGGCCATTAAGGAGCCATGGCGCATGGCACTGAGTTATCTTCGGGATGCTTTCGGCGGGGGATTCCGCGAGCTGAAGCTCCCCCTATTGAAGGAAATTGAGAGCGCAAAGTTGACCGTTATCAGTGAGATGATAACCAAAGGCGTCAACGCTCCCATGACCTCGAGCCTGGGACGCCTCTTTGATGGTGTGGCGGCCATTTGTGGAATTCGTAACCGGGTCAAATTTGAAGGGCAGGCCGCCATGGAACTGGAAATGCTGGCGGCGGAGCCAACGGGATCAATTTACGATTATGATTGGATTTCGGGTGATACATTTAAGATCCTGCCGGCACCGATTATCCGCGGGGTCGTCAAAGATCTTCAGAAGGGCCGGTCTACTGCCGATATTAGCGCCAAGTTTCATCAGACCCTCATTCGCCTGTTTGCGGATTTGTGCACGGTCATCCGCAATGACCGGGGTTTGGACCGGGTCGTACTAAGTGGTGGTGTTTTCCAGAACTCAATCCTGTTGACCGGTTTGACTGATGCGCTGGAGAAACAGCGTTTTACGGTTTTGAGCCACCGGCAGGTTCCTACCAACGACGGAGGGATTGCGCTGGGGCAGGCGGTGGTGGCGGCCGCTGTCAGCAGGCGGTAGACTGATAAGGTGTCAGGTTTCAGCAATTAAAAAATTTCAAATAACAACAGATATCGTTGATTGGTTGGTTAGTTGATTGGTTAAGTGGTTTTAAATATGAATTTATCCCATATTTGCAAAATAATTGGACACTTCATGTTTTAACAATCCTAACATTCTAAAATTATGACTATAATTTACCTAATCAACCATTCAACCAGTAAACTATTCAACGAGGTCCGAATAATGACCGAAATTCAAAATCCCAAACAATAATTATAAGATGGCGGGCGGTTAGCAATTTAAAAGCAGCTATGATCCACAACCAACGGGCCTTAATATGACACTCAAACACCTGGAAGAATACAGAGACTCAGAGATAGCCAAAAAACTAATAGAAAGAATCAAAAATACATGCAACCGCGATGTGCGCTTGATGGAAGTCTGCGGGACGCATACGGTTTCCATTTTCCGCAGCGGCATCCGATCGGTTCTACCTCAGACTATTTCATTTTTGTCGGGGCCGGGCTGCCCGGTTTGCGTCACCGATCAAAAAGAAATCGATGCCTTTATCGAGTTGGCCCGCAAGGATGGTGTCATTGTAACCACTTTTGGTGATCTGATGCGGGTGCCCGGCACGAAATCCTCGTTATTGAAGGAACGTGCTGACGGCAGGGATATCCGCATCGTGTATTCAACTTTTGATGCTCTTGAGGTCGCGAAAAAAAACCCGGAGAAGAAAGTGGTGTTTCTGGGTGTCGGATTTGAGACCACGGCACCCACTATCGCGGCCGCTATTTTTTCCGCCGCAGAGACGAGGGCGGAAAATTTTTCCGTGATATGCGCTCATAAATTGGTACCTCCGGCCCTGGAGGCCTTAATGGCCATGGAGAACGTACAAATTGACGGCTTTTTGCTGCCCGGCCACGTCTCCGTGATTATCGGTGTTAAGGCCTA
>CALZJV010000089.1:19450-25517 GCA_945787595.1 uncultured Desulfobacterales bacterium
ATCGCCGGGTTCGAGCCGGCTGATATTCTGCAGGCTATCGGCTTGCTGGTTGAGCAAATTGAAAGCGGGAAGCCCGCCTTGGAGAATGCTTATCAACGGGCGGTGACACTCGCAGGAAATACCAAGGCCCAAAAATTACTGGATGATGTGTTTAAGCCCGCCGATGTTTGCTGGCGTGCCATTGGGGTGATTCCGCAAAGCGGTCTGAAGATTCGTAAAAAATATGAACGCTACGATGCGGAAACCATATTTGATATCCAGGTCGACGATTCGGTGGATCCCAGGGGTTGTGCCTGCGGTGAGATTCTAATCGGCACAAAAACACCGCCGGAATGTCCTCTTTACAAAACAGTCTGCACTCCCATCGATCCGGTGGGACCCTGTATGGTATCGACGGAGGGTACCTGTGCAGCCTACTATAAGTATCACATTTGAATGCGGAATGCGGAATTCGGAAGGCGGAAAGTAAGGGCATGGCGCAAAGGGCAGAGGGCAGAGGGCATGGTGCATAGAGCGTAGGGCATGGAGCGGAGAGCAAAGCGCATGGGGCAGAGGGCACAGGGCCGGAAGCTGTTGGCGAAACTTATCAACGATCCAAACGATACTTTATTATGAAACCCGACAAAATTTTATTAGACCATGGTAGCGGGGGCAAGATTTCCCATGATCTGACCACGGGCATGCTGCTGCCCATTTTTGACAACCCGATTCTGGCGCAGCTAAATGACGGTGCCATATTTGAACTCGAAGGGATGAGGCTCGCTTTTTCAACAGACTCCTATACGGTGGATCCCATTTTTTTCCCTGGCGGCAATATTGGTGATTTGGCTATTAATGGAACCGTCAATGACGTCGCGATGTGCGGCGGCGATCCGGTTTATTTGAGCGTCGGTCTGATCATCGAAGAAGGGTTTTCGATGACGGATCTTGAGAAGATACTCAGCGAAATGGGCAAGGCCGCCGAAACCGCCGGGGTAACGGTCGTTACAGGAGATACCAAGGTCGTGCCCAAAGGCGCGGTTGATAAGATCTTTATCAACACATCCGGGATCGGTTTGATACCGCCAAATGTCGATATCGCCAGTCACCATGCAAAGCCCGGTGATCAAATTATCCTGAGCGGCACTATTGCGGACCACGGCATCACCATATTGACCCGGCGGGAGGGACTTTCATTTGAAAGCGGCATCACCAGCGATACGGCCCCGCTAAACCACATGGTCAAACAAATGCTGACCGCCGGCCAGGGACTCCGCGTGCTGCGGGACCCCACCCGGGGAGGGGTGGGTACGGCATTAAATGAAATTGCCGACAAATCAAAAATGGGCATAAAAATATACGAAGAGAAAATCCCATTGAAAAAAGAGGTTGCCGCGGCCTGTGAGCTTTTAGGTTTCGATCCGCTGTACCTGGCCAATGAAGGGAAATTGCTCGCCTTTGTCTCAGCGAAAGATGCCGCTGCAGTGCTGGCCGCGATACAGACGAACCCTTACGGAAAAGATGCCGTCGTGATTGGCGAGGTGGTTGAAGATCACATCGGTAAAGTAATTTTAGAGACCCGTATCGGCGGGATGCGGATTGTGGATATGCTGGCGGGGGAGCAGTTGCCGAGGATATGCTAGCGAGCATGGGGCAGAGGGCATGGGGCAAAGGGCATAGGGCATGGAGCATAGAGCCATAAGAGCTAAGTTATTATTACGCCGGGGGACGTTGGAAAGTTTTCTGAAAAAAAATGAACATCGAACATCGAACGTCCAACATCGAATGTTGAATGGGAAAAGATGAAGAAAAAGAATTAGTCATTCAAGGTTGACATCGGATATTTGAAAACAAATAAAATCAAATTGCGGAGCGGAGCGACATCATTATTCGATGTTCAACGTTGGACGTTCAATGTTCGATGTTCAGTCAGTTGGACATTTGACCTTCATCATGCATAACAACCATATACTGCCTAAATGTGACCTGCAAACCATATGACCAGGATCGTAATATCTTTTATTATTGCTACCTCATTATGTTTTCTATCTTCTGGATGTGAAGGTAAGCGAGAACACCTGATCCAGGGCCGTACGATGGGGACGACCTATCAAATTAAGATTGTTACCGGTTACTTTCAAGGTATTTCAGGGCTGAAAGATAAAATCGAAAAGCGGCTTGAGGAAATCAACGCCGCCATGTCTACCTATCAAAAGGACAGCGAAATCCGCCGGTTTAATGATTTAAAACAAACCGGCAGAAAATTTAAAATCTCGGATGATTTTTACCGGGTGATGAAAACAGCACAAGCCATCCACCGACTTTCCGACGGTGCCTGGGACGGCACGGTCAATCCGTTGGTGGATCTTTGGGGCTTCGGGCGCGGAGGACTGAAGAACAAGGTCCCGATGGAATCCGCAATTTCTGCGATTTTGCCGAATATCGGTTTCGAGAATATTGAAGTTCTGAAACCCGGAGTTCTACTAAAAAAGCGCGCCGCCGTGACCCTGGATCTCTCTTCAATCGCCAAGGGCTATGGGGTGGATAAGGTTGCAGATATCATTCGAGAAGAAGGATTTCATAACTATCTGGTTGAAATTGGCGGGGAAGTATTTGCATCCGGGTACCGTAAGGATGGCAAGCTCTGGCGCATCGGTATTAATCGGCCCCAAACCGACGCCTCCTTGGATGAAGTGTATAAAGTCGTCAATTTACATAACAAGGCCTTCGCCACCAGTGGCGACTACCGCCAATTTTTTGTGGTCGATGGAATCCGCTACGCCCACATCATCGATCCCCGAACCGGATATCCGATTTCCAACGGCGTGGCGAGCGTCACCATTATTGCCGACACCTGCACCTTTGCAGATGGGCTGGCAACCGCGATAATGGTTATGGGGCCTGACAAAGGACTTGATTTGATCAACCGCCTCGATGCAGTTGAAGGCCTGATTATAGTTGAACAGCTGGATGGCAGTTTGGCTGATTTTTATTCCAACGGATTTGACGTTCTAAAATAGACAGCGATTCTTGGGTTGACTTAGACCCTACCCGGACAAGCCGGAATTGAATATTGACGATTGATGATTGAAGATTTGCTGTATCGCTTTGCTCTGTCTTTTCAACTTAAATCGATAGCATTCCTCTCCGAGCCGTAGGATCTACGAGCCGGAGGCTAAAATATTCAATCTGGCTATAGCATGAATCATGCGCAAACATTATGTGATTTCAATAAATAGGTACTAAACTGAAAAAGATTAACAAATGATGATAATAGCCACTATAATCATGAATAAACACGAAACATTATTTCTTTTTTTTGTGCTTTCGTGTCTTAGTGGCTCAACTTTTACCTATTTTTTACCCAGAGTCAAGCGCTTGTTATTTTTGTTCGTTTGAAGTACTCAAAGCTCACATCTTCCCAACAATTCAGCAAATCCACCTCATTGACATTGCAGACCACCCACCTTATTTTCCTAATGATATTTAAACCGAAATTGAGTTTTTTTACTCGATCCGGCCATACCTCAGCCTAAAAAATTGCTCAAACCAGGTTGAATCCAACTTTATAAATCTAAACCGGACGAGATGAACAGGTCTGATCTTATCATAGAAATACTACCATGAATCTTTATTTTGAAAGCCTGGGTTGCGCCAGAAATCAGGTCGACAGCGAAATTATGATCGGACGGCTGAAAAAAGCTGGGTGGAACCTTACGGATGACCCTGCAGAGGCCGAAACCATCGTGGTGAATACCTGCAGTTTCATCGAAGATGCTGTCCAGGAGTCCATCGATGTCATTTTAGAATTGGCGGGATACAAGAAAGAAGGGATCTGCAACCGTTTGGTGGTGGCCGGCTGTCTTCCTGAGCGTTACCGTGAGGAAATTTTACAATCCTTGCCGGAAGTGGACGTTTTTTTGGGTACCGGGGCCTTCGATCAAATCGTCAAAGCCGCTGCGGAGCCGCAGTTTTCGCATCAGTGCTTGCTACCGGATCCGGATTTGATATCGGGCCGCGAAAAAGATTCCCCGCGGGATTTAATTTTGCCCCATTTAGCCTACCTCAAGGTTGCAGAAGGCTGCAGCAAGACGTGCACATATTGCATTATTCCCAAGCTACGCGGACGGCAAAAAAGCCGTCCGCCGGGAGATATCATTTCCGAAGCACGGGGGCTATTGGCAGCCGGTGTCAAGGAACTGGTGCTGGTGGCACAGGATACGACTGCCTACGGGAAGGATTTAACACCTGCGGCAAATCTGAGCCGCCTCGTGGACGATCTTGCCGTTATCGGTGCTGATGATCAATGGGGCACCGCAAAACCCTGGTTCAGGGTGCTTTACGGGCATCCGGAAAGCATCGAAGACTCTTTTATTGATACCGTTGGCTCCCATCCAAACCTGTGTCCCTATTTTGATATTCCCATTCAACATGTGAGCCCCGGCATTTTAAATCGCATGGGCCGCCGGTACAACCGGGATGAACTCTACCGTCTGTTTGATCGAATCCGTGTGCAGGTCCCGGCTGCTGTGTTACGGACCACCATCATTGTAGGCTTCCCGGGAGAAAGCGATAAGGATTTTGATCAGCTTTTGAAATTTATCGAGGATGTGAAGTTTGATCATCTGGGTGTTTTTGTCTATTCGGATTCCGATGATCTCGCCTCCCATCGGTTATCCGATCACATTCCGGGTGCCGTGGCCACCGGCCGTTACCACCAGCTCATGTCTGCTCAGTCTGAAATTTCGTCCGGAAATAATCAGAAATACATCGGTAAAACCCTGAAGGTCCTGGTGGAGGAATTTCTGGAGAACCAGCTTTTTGCCGGGCGCACGAACTTTCAGGCCCCGGAGGTGGATGGGATATCCTATATTAATACCGAACAATCACCTTTTAAATTGAAAATCGGCAGCTTTACTGATATGCGAGTGACGGATGCTATGGAATATGATCTTATGGGAGTGGCGGCATGAATGATCTGAAGCACAGGATCTTCACAGCAGTTAAAGATGATCTGGTTGATATCGAAAAAGCCCTTGCCGATAATTTGAATCCTTATCTGGATCTGGTTTCCGACGTGGCCGGTCACATTCTTTTCAGCGGAGGGAAACGGTTGCGTCCCTTGTTAATGGTGCTCTCAGCCCGGCTTTGCGGCTATAACGGCGACTATGAAAAGACTTTTTCGACCGCCTTGGAATATCTGCATGCTGCAACCCTGCTGCATGATGATCTGGTAGACGAAGCCTCGCTGCGACGGGGAAAACCGGTGGCGCATTCAAAATGGGGTAATTCCATTGCCGTCCTGGTAGGAGATTACCTGTTGGCCCGGGCCTTGTCAATTTCGGCCGGAACGGGGCGACTCCGGATTGTTCAAATTCTGGCGGGACTTACTGAAAACATGTCCCAGGGTGAGGTTCACCAGCTGATGCGAAAAGGTGACATCAGTCTGACGGAAGACGAGTACAAGGACATTATCCGCCGCAAAACCGCCGTGCTCTTTGAAGCCGCCTGTCGCGTTAGTGCCATTATAGCGGATGCAACCGAGGAACAAGAAAGGGCCCTTGCTGAATACGGATATAACCTTGGGATCGCTTTCCAGATGGCCGATGACCTGTTTGATTATACCCTGCAGACTTCCGAATTCGGCAAGGAGGTCGGGGCTGATCTCAGAGAGGGAAAATTAACCCTGCCGGTTATTTACGCGTTGCAGCAAGCGCAGTCCGGCGACCGGGAATTAATGATAAAGATAATCCAGGACCAGGGCTTTTCTGAAGCAGATTTTAAAACCCTGACTGATTTGCTGGAAAAATACGGTGGACTGACTTATACCCAAAATCTGGCGGCGACTTATCTTGATACTGCTAAAAAGGCTTTGACTGTATTTGATTCCTCCCCGACCAAAGAAACGATGATGGATATTGCGGAATATGTTCTGGCTCGCGATGCATAATGGCGAAGATCTTTATCCTTGATTCGAAGAGATTTTTCATTTATTGGGTATTTGCGCTTAAAGATTCTACCAGACACGGGGGATAGACGGTATGAGGACACTTTTTCCTAAATTCAGCAGATTGATGCTTGTGTTATT
>CALZJV010000090.1 GCA_945787595.1 uncultured Desulfobacterales bacterium
AAATCGCAACAATGTTGGATCTAAAAAAAATTTAGATGATGGCCCCCAAAAGAAAAGCCCGATGAGGTAAAAGATATGAAGAAAATTTTGGTTGTTGGCGCAGGCTGCGTTTTGCTGACAGGCTTGCTTTTAGCATGCATAACCCAAAATGTGGAAGAGCAAAAAGCCCAGGCGGAAGCCATCAGACATCTTGGCGAGGTCTATTTAAATCAGGGCAAATACAGACTCGCGTTAAAGCAGCTAAAAAAAGCAGAAGAGTTGTTTCCCTCTGATCACATTCTTCAAGATGACATCGGACTTGCTTATTTATACCTGAAAGATACCGATCGGGCCATAGATTATTTCAAGAAGGCGTTGGAGATAAAAGAAGATTATACACCGGCCCGAAACAACCTGGGCAATGCATATGCAGAAAAAAAAGAATGGGATAAAGCGATTGAACAGTATAAGATAGTGACCACGGATCTGCTTTACGGGACACCTCAGTTTCCGCTTTCCAATCTTGGGTTTGTCTATTCGGAATTACAGGAGTATGGACTTGCGGCGCAATATTTTCGCAAAGCCCTTGACATCAAGCCGGACTTTGTACAAGCCTTATATGGCCTGGCGAAAACATATATGGCAACGGACAGGGTCCCGGAGGCCGTTGCAAATTTGGAAAAAGCCGTTGACATATCTCCCGATTCGGCTATTTTATATTTCGAGTTGGCAAGAGCCTATGCCCTGAATCGGGATTATACAAAGGCCTTGAGTGCTTATCATAAAGTCGTGGAGCTTAATCCGACTAGCACGCTGGCAGATAGAGCTCTGATTGAGGCCCAAAAAATAAAGAACCGGCAATAACGTTTCCGACACCGAAACTGAATGATCGCTGCTGGATACCTGAAAAGTTCAAATTGGAAATAAAGCATATAAAACTCCCCGCCGCAAGCGGACGGGGTTTTAAAAGATTAAAAAAAATGCGAATGGCAACCACACCGAATCGGAAATTGGGTTGTCATTCGCATTTTTTCGTTATGAATTTTCTTTTAATTTGCTGATCAGTAAAACTTATGATTGTGACGGTTTGGCCTTAAAGCCTCATCCCATCCCCTGCTAGATGTTCATCTTTTTTTGTTTGAGCTTCACAATCCTCGGGGTAATAAATATCAGTAGCTCGTTTTTTTGATCCTGTTTGGATTGGCTTTTAAACAGCCAGCCCAGGATGCCGAGCTTTCTCAAACCCGGTATTCCTTTATCACCGTAAGTGATAAGTGATTTCACGATGCCGCCGATGACGATAGTATCGCCGTTGTCGACTAAAAGTTCTGTCTGGGCCTCGTTGGTGGACAGAGCCGGCCCGTCTGCTGTTTGTTCCGCTACATCATTTTTGGTAACAAATATCTTCATGACAATGCGGTCGTCCGGTGTGATATTGGGCGTGACTTCCAGCAGTAAATCAACTTGTTTAAATTTTACCGTCGTGCCACCCGATTCAGCGGATTCCTGGTAGGGAACTTCCAATCCTTGTTTTATCATTGCCTTTTTATTATCCAGGGTAACGACTTTCGGGGCTGAAATGATATTGGTCTTGCCCTCGGTCTCGCTGGCTACCAGTTGGGCATCAATAATCTCAAAAGGAGTCCCGGTCAGCTTCTGGAAAGTGCCGCCAACCACGGCGGATGGAACTGCGGCCGGCAAATTGCTCGCCAGTCCGGTTAAAGTCAGGGTTGCATCACCGATGTCAAACGGACCTGCGCTTACCGTCCCCCAGTCAAAACCGAGGTCTCTGGTAAAGGCGGAATTTGCTTCGACAATTCTGGCTTCGATAATTACCTGGGGGGTCACTTTATCGATGATTTCAACGATTTCCCTGGCCTGTTGAATCTTAACGGCCGTGTCGGTGATGATAATCTGATTGTTGCGCATGTCTACACTGGCCTTGCCACGGGTTGCCGTAAGGATCGGTGTGATATGCGGCAAAATCTCACTTTTGGCGTCAGAGTAGTTGATGGGAATGTATTCGGTAATCATCGGCTCCAAGGCTTGTTGCTGATTTAAAGATGCCTGATCGGCTTTGAACTTTGCCAGTTTGAGCTTTTCTTCCTGGGCCAGGGTGCTGAGGGTTGCAATACGAACGATGTCGCCTTCCATGGTCATTCCCAGCTGATTCATTTTAAGCACAAGGTCGAGTACTTGGTCCCAGGGTACCGGTTTATCCAGGGTCAGGGTGACTTTTCCGGTGACATTTTTATCAATAGCAAAATTCTTGCCGCTGATTTCCCTTATGATTCGGAAAACATTTTTAATGTCGGTATCATAAAAATCAAGGGCAATTTTTTCTCCGTTGTATCGTTTGGCGGGAGTGACACCTGCCGGACGTTCCTGCTGCGACATTCCCTCTTTTACCGGTTTCAACTCCCCGGAAGCAGTTTTTCGTTCCTCACGGGCATCAGATGAAACCAATAGTTTTTCCGATTTCTTTTCAGATACGGCGGAATATCCGGTTGCAGGCTCAGCCAGGACTTTTTTCCAGGCCGGTAGCTTAGCGTCCTCATAAGGTCTGGGCGGTATGGAGGAGGCGGAAAAGTCCACCTTGATGATATTATCGGTTTGCTTTACAAGGTATGGCACTGCTTCACGTAGCTCAATTACGACGACGGTGTCTTTGGTTTTAGGCTGTTGTGTCGGGGTAATGCGATCCACCGCACTTTGGAAACGGGTGGTGATTAAGGCGCGATTGCGGTATTCAGGCAACTTGGTATCCAAAAGATTAAGCCGTAGCCTCTTATCGGAAATCTTGGTTAGTTGATAATCAACCGGACGGGTGGTACCAATAATCACAGCGGATTTCCCGGCTTCTTCACTGGCAAAATCGATACGGTTCAACCATGCCAGTTTTTCATTTTGGGCTTTAGTTGTCAGCTGGGGAACCTGATCTTTGGAAATTTTCTTTTGCTCGGAGTTGGCCGGTGATAGATTTTGGGCGACAACCGGTTTAGCCTTATCTTTAATTAAAGATTCGGGAATATTACCCACATAAATAAACAGACCATCGTCTGCCGGCAACGCAGAGAATTCTGATAAATGGTCCTTTTTAGTTTCCAATACCATTCTGATCTTTTCCGGGTGACCGTAGTAGCGGATTCCGCTGACCCAATCAGACTTCACAGTGATTTTCTGCTCTTTCTTGTAAGGACTTTTGACGCCATACAAGTCAAAAACAATGCGGGCTGGGTCGCCGGTGATTATGAAGGATTTGTAGTTTTTAATTGTCCCGTCGGCCTTGACATCGATGACTACATTTTTTTTCAGCGGTGTTGCAGTAACTGAAGTTATTCGGGTTGCAGGTGGCGCCGGCGATCTTTCAGGTTCAGGTTCCGAGCTAATCTCGATATTTTCTACCGGAACATCCTGGGTTGTCGTTTCAGCGAGCGGGATATCGGTTTTAGAAAAATATATGTGCAGTCCGGTGTCATCCGGCTTAATGCTATAGGAAAGGTCCCGTTTTAGGGCAATAAATAGCCGCGACGTCACTCCGTCTTCTTCGAGCTGTGTTGCTCTAATAGAGTCGACATTGTCATTTTCCGGCGGATAGCTAACAGTTTTAATGTTATCCAGGGCGGTTTCAGGAAAGTGAACAAGAAGGCCCAGGGGAAACTCCTGTTTGATCGCCGTGTAAGTCAGCGTATCGTTCCCTTTGACAGTAACGATGGTGGATCGGGCGTCTTCACTGGTGATGATATCAGTGATCAGTTTCGTCTCCCCGGCTGTTTTAACATTGACAGCATTTTGGGAGGCACATGCCATAAAACTTAATAAAATGATGCTTAACTGAATGGGTTTAAATAATTTCTTGATGGAATCAATCATCTTAAAACTCTCCAGGGGGTTTGGGAAGTTTGATCTCTCTTTGACGGAGTTTGGTTTTGCCGAACAAATCCTCAAATTCCTCTTCAACAACCACTTTTTCTTTTTTTATATTAACCACCTTGCCGGAATTGACTCCGATATAGGTGCCCTTTTTAATGACATATCCCTTTCCTGAGGATTCTTCAACCAGAGCCCGGTTACCACTGGATGCCAGGATAATTCCCACCAGTTTTAACTGACTTAAATCGATTCGTTCCAAAGGTGTCCGTGGGATCCGTTTTTTACTGTTCTTTTTCTTCGCAGAAACCGGCTTTTCTCTGAATAATGGCTCAAACGGATCAATCTTGCCCTTGGCATCATAGGCCTTGGGGATGGTTGCCGTTATCCTTTTCGAGGTCACATTAGATGTAGCGGCAATTAACTTATCGCTGGGTGCAGCGCTGCCTCTGGTGGACGGTTGTTTTATCTCAGCGATGTCGGATTTGGGTTTGACTGCCGGCTTTTTCTGCGCTGGCAGTTTCGTTACTTTATCTGTCGTCGGTGTGACCCCGACCTTTTTTGCGACCAGATTCTGCCTAACTATTTTGGTTTTGGGGACTGCCTGGCTTTTGGTTTTGGCCCGAGATTTGTCGGTCTTTTTTGCGGTACGAACCGCCTGATTCGTGCGGACTTTGGCGGTCAGTTCCTTTTGGGCAACGACTTTTTTGCGAACCATTTTCGGCCGTGACGCAGCGTCGGTCTTTTTTGCGGTACGAACCGCCTGATTCGTGCGGACTTTGGCGGTCAGTTCCTTTTGGGCAACGACTTTTTTGCGAACCACTTTCGGCTGTGACGCAGTGTCGGTCTTTTTTGCAGTACGAACCGTCCGATTCGTGCGGACTTTGGCGGTCAGTTCCTTTTGGGCAACGACTTTTTTGCGAACCACTTTCGGCTGCGCAGTCGCGTCGACGGTGCGATCACATCCCCACAGAAGTAGAACGATACAAATTGTGCTAATCAAATATCGCATGATCACAAGATATTTCCCCATCATTTACTGGTTGGCTTTTTTAAGGAATTAGTTATTTTCTTTGCTTTTTCTTTCTCGATTTCTTTTTCGACTTCTTTTTCGGCGGTGTTTCTATGAACTTGTAGGTAACAGCCGTGCATCTAGTGCTAAGTTCATTGCTGTTTTTACTTTTAGTATGGTCTATCCGAATATCACGTATGTTTACGATTCGCGATAATCTTGCAACCTGATCAAAGAATATGGCCAAGTTATGATAATCCGCTGTTATGCTCATGGCTACAGGGATTTCAGCATAAAATTCTTTTGCCCTTTCAGGTTTGGGTTCGAAGAGTAAAAAATCCAGCCCGACCTGCTGTCCGGAGTCTGAAATACTAGTCAGCAATGAGGGAATCTCTTCTTTTTCAGGCAGCTTTTTCATGGCCAGTTTAAATTGTGCTTCGGCCTCTTTCATTTTGGCCTGGAATTTTTTTAGATCAGCAGCGTTTCGTTTGGCTGTCGTAAGTTTCTTTTCTAATTCTTTCAGATCCTATCAGTATCCTCTGTACTTTGGATAACTTTTCAACCTTCTCAAAAAAAGGTTCAAAAGATTTTGCAAGACCTTTTTTATCCATTATTTCTCTGCCTTGGCATTCTCAAGTTTATTGTTCGATTTTGGATCTATTACAGGTTTCTTTAAGCAACTGATTGTAAAGCTTTTTAAATCCGCGGCTTGTCCCTTTTTCCTTTTGAGGGTTTTTAAATCGACCTCCTTAAAAAGTCCACAATCTTCTAACCGGACCATAAAATCGGCCACGGTTTTATTGTCCAATGCAGTGCCGTTGATTTTGACGCTATCGCCTTTGGATTCCAGGCTATCAAACCACATGCGCTTGGGCACAACAACCTGAGTCATTACATCTAACAGGCGGGTGGGCTCAAAGCGGTTGGCTTCAAGCGTTTTCATAACCGCCACTTTTTTCTTCAGATTCTTCAGTTTTTTCTTAATCTGGGCGATTTCGTCATTGATTTTGTTGTATTTTGCCAGCTCTGTTTTGGTGTGCTTTATATTGGCATGCAAGCTGTCAACTTTATTGCCTAATCTGGAATTTATTAAAAAAAAGATGATCAGCATAAATGCCAGAGAAAGCATAAAGATAGAGACTTGGCGACGTATGTTTTCTTTTTTGCGGGCCGCCCGAAAAGGCAGCAAATTAATTCGTATCATTATTTGTCGTCTACTTTTCTCATTGCAAGACCCATGCTGATGGCTGCCTGGGGTGCTATTTGTTTGATAAATGCGTCATCGAAGTTTTTTTTGTCAATTTCAAAGCTTTTAAACGGATTAATTGATTCCACCTCAGCCTTTGCTTCGGTGGCCAGAAGTTCGCGGAATTCGTCAATGTTGGCACCTCCGCCGCTGAGTATGATTCGCTTAATTTG
Organism: uncultured Desulfobacterales bacterium; assembly: GCA_945787595.1. The sequence goes on from CALZJV010000090.1 coordinate 6,281, forward strand.
ATCTTCAGGATACGTGGAATAAAAAAAGTCGAGCGCGCGTCTTATTTCCGTGCACCAATCGGTGACGACCGATGAAATAATACCTTTTAAGTCCTCCGATGTAAGCCTGTCCGGCTTATCCTCTCCGTATTTCAACTGTTCGGCTTCTTCAAACGTGCATTCGATTAATGACATTATCTTTTGGTTGATTTGCCCGCATCCCAAGGAAACGTCTCGCATGAACAGCGACGAATTGCCCTTGAGAATATTCAATGAAGTTTTGCTGGCTCCGATATCTATAAGGGCGGTGTTTTCGCTTTGCATGTCATAGTTGGCTTCAAATGTGTTCTGCAGAGCGAACGCTTCAACATCTACGATGCAGGGATTGAGTCCGGCCAGATTGACGAGGTTGATGTAGTCATTAACCATCTCCTTTTTGGCCGCAACTAGAAACACATTCATCTGACCAGGATTGGATTCGCTTTCCCCGAGGATTTGGAAATCAAGGTTGACATCACTAATGTCAAAGGGGATGTACTGCTCGGCTTCAAAGTGAATAGTTTCCTGAAGCTTCTCTTCATCCATGGTCTGAACGCTGATTTTTTTTACGATAACCGAGTATCCGCCAATTGACACAGCCACATTGCTTTCTTTAATATTGTAAGATTTAAATAGCTGCTTAATCGATTCCGCGACTGTCTCAGCGTCGATGATGGTGCCTTCTTCGATGGCCCCATGTGCAATGTCCACGATACCAAAGCGCTTTAGCAAGAGGCCTCGTTTGGTTTCTGTGATTTCAGCCGCTTTTACGGAGCGGGAACCGATATCGAGACCGACGATGTGATCTTTTTTTCCAAAAGCCATGGGAGACGTTTAATCCTTTAATCTATTTTTTACTCATATTTGGTTTCCCGAAGCATTTCTTCGGAATTACCATGTCTGTCTGAACAAAGAATCACTTTACTGTGCTGGTTACCTTAAAAAGGTCTTTCCGGACTGCCTTTGCTGTCATTCGGTTTTGCAATTTTCACGCCAATGTCAAACAGTAGCACCGGCAATTTGTTTATATTAATTATTATTTTGTTAAGTAGCTTTATATTCAGTATGTTAGGGGGCTTCTAATTCACTTTATGTTCGATGCGATGAAAGCGTCATTGGAATTTGGCTTGATCTTTCAACTTTGTAATTTGACTTACACCGTCAAAATTTTGAAATGAACGCCACGCATAATCTTTGTATCGGACCGGTTAATAGAAACTTTAGAAAAAATCTTTAATTTGACATTAAAAATGAATATCTTTAATATCACTGAATAAATAATAGTCTGTGTCCCTCCCATAATGAGAATTTTTTTTATATTTCAGGGATTGCGATCGGCCGCAGGCGGAAAGCATGACACAGATTTTGAACAAAATATCGTAGTTTGGATGGACACGAATAAATTTTTCAGCAGACCCTCATATTGGAAAAATAATCTGTCAATGATCACCAAATCCCCTGAAGAAAGCATTAAGCCGTTTCGACTGGTCAAGTATTTTACATTCACCGGGCTGATCGTTATTTTTTTGGTTACCATTATACTATCAGTGTTCAACACCCACTGGGTCAAAGCGATGCAGCGCCAGAAAAGCGAGGATTATGCCCACAGTCTTATCGAAAATCTGAACCACCAGGTGTTTATTCAGGTTATCATTCCCATGGGATTAATTTTCGGAAAGATTCAGTTCAGCAATCAGAAACAGTTCGAACGCATGGATATGGTCGTTCGCGGCACCCTGCACAGCTTCAAAGTCGAAGCACTCAACGTATATAGTTTGGACAACACGATTTCCTATAGTTTTGATCCGGTTTTGATCGGCCGTAAAAATTTCGGAGGAACAGGATACCAACAAGCGCTCGAAGGCAAAACTACTTCAAGACTCGTTCAACGAGGTAATTTTTTCGAAATTTCACTCGGCTTTCCCAAGGAGGCACGTCTGATCACTTATGCTCCCTTGCGCGCGGAACCGAAACTGTTCAGGATCACAGGTCCGGTGCTGGGAGTGGTTGAAGTCGTACAGGATTTATCCGCGGATTATCAGACCATTCTCAGAATCCAGATTTTGGTTGTGATTACCTGCACCGCGATGATGGGTGCTCTTTTTGTTGTGTTGATTTTTGTCGTCAAGCGAGGTGAAGGCATTATTCAAAAACGGGCCATGGAAAGGCTTCGGCTCAAAGAACGCTTAAACCAGGCTGAACGGCTTTCCGCCCTTGGGGAGATGGCGGCCGGAATATCCCATGAGATCCGCAATCCTTTGGGGATTATCAGAAGTTCCGCTGAACTTCTAAAGAAAAAAGTGACCAAAATCGATCCTACCAACACCATGCCGGATATCATTGTCGAAGAGTCCAGCCGTCTCAATAGTATCATTACCGATTTTATTAATTTCGCCAAACCCGGAAACCCTAAACTGAACCTGTGTCGTATTGAGGATGTCATCGAAAAAAATATTACGTTTCTATCAATGCAAATGAAAGAAAAAGGATACACAATAAAAAAGGACTATCAGGATTATTTGCCGGAAATACAAGCCGATGCAGACATGCTATACCAATCTTTTTTGAACATCTTCATTAATGCCATGCAGGCGATGCCCACCGGGGGAATGATTGAGGTTGCAATTCGATCCAATAGTAAAGATGTAACCATCTACTTTGACGATGAAGGTAAAGGAATTGCCGAGGAAATTCTGGAAAAAATCTGGGACCCATTTTTTACCACGAAGGAGATGGGAACGGGTCTGGGTCTTGGTATGGTTAAAAATATCATTGAATCCCATGGCGGCAACATACAGATTGACAACAGAACTCATGGCGGGACGCGGGTGACTGTAGAATTGCCGGTGCAAAATCCGGGCACAGAAGGCGAATAGTGGTGCGGATATTTGGTTGGAAGGGAAAGATGCTTAGGGTTCTCAAAGATATAAATTCACAATTTTGGAAGTTGAGGCGCCCGGCAGGCAGGACGCGGAAGCACAGCAATCCGTCGCGGCGGATTTCGAGCTTTCGCAACACAGCCGGACGGGATGCATCGGCGTCCCAAATGTGAAGCTATTTTTGAGTGAGCCTAAACTGATCGGTCCTTGGATATCGAATCCACCTCTAGCGGAAACGGTAAAAATTATAATAGAGAGAACAGATCACTATGGAAACCATTCTAATCGTTGATGATGAAAAAAATTATCTGCGTGTGCTCAGCGCAGTATTAGAAGAAGAAGGTTATGAAGTTCTGACGGCTCTCAACGGACGGGAGGCGCTTGAAATCAAAGAAACATCGGATCTGGATCTTATTCTCACCGACATGAAGATGCCCGGCATGGACGGCATCAAGTTGCTCGAACACATCAAGGCAAAGGATCCGGATCTGCCGGTGATAATGATGACCGCCCATGGTACGGTCGATAAGGCTGTGGAGGCAATGCAAAAAGGTGCTTATAGCTATATTCTGAAACCGTTCGACAACGAACGCCTCATCATTTATGTTAAAAAAGCTGTTGCCATGTACCAGGTGGTCAAGGAGAACCGTCGCCTGCGCGATGAGGTAAAATCCCAGTACCGCTTCGGCAATTTCATTGGAAAGAGTAAGGCCATGCGGGAAGTTTTCGAAATGATCCGGAAAGTAGCCCCGGCAAACGCCAGCGTCCTGGTTGAAGGCGAGAGTGGCACCGGCAAAGAACTGGTAGCCAAATCCATTCATTTCAACAGTCCACGCCGTGATAAACCCTTCATTGCGGTGAATTGCTCGGCCCTGTCTGAAAATCTGTTGGAAAGTGAACTTTTCGGCCACGAAAGAGGGGCTTTTACCGGGGCGGTAGCCAAGAAAAAGGGGCGCTTTGAGCTGGCCGATAACGGGACCCTGTTTCTCGATGAAATCGGGGAACTTTCCACCAGCCTCCAGGTGAAATTGCTGCGTGTACTGCAGGAAAAGGTCTTTGAACGGGTCGGAGGCACCCAAGCCATAACTGTGAACATCCGGATTATTGCGGCAACCAATAAAAATTTAAAAGAAGAAATGATCAATGGCCGTTTCCGGAGGGATTTATTCTACCGTCTCAATGTGGTACGCATTGCTTTACCGCCGTTAAAGCAGCGACAAGAAGATATTCACCTTTTAGTCAAGATGATTACAGCTGGCCCGGTAACGTCCGTGAACTTGAAAACTTAATTGAACGGGTCATGATATTGTGCCCCCATGATACTATCCGGATATCGGATCTACCGGCGGGTTTTAAAGATAATGTGCAAAATGCGCTGCACCTTGAAGGGATCCCGACCCATGCCAATTTGTATGAAACCCTGGCCATGATTGAAAAAGCGATGATAGAAAGGGCCTTGAAAATGGCAGATAATGTGCAAGCCCATGCGGCTTCCATGTTGGGGATCGGGAAAAGTGGTCTGAATCAGAAAATAAAAAAGTACAATCTGGACGTCGGTTCAAAAAATTGAAGATTGAATATTGTAACCGTTCACAGGTTCAGGCCTGCCCTGGCCTCCGGCTCGTAGCCTACGCCTCGGAGAGCGCGACTGCTTTTGAATACGTTTGGAGTGCCATCAAGCCGATGCGACCGTCAGATCAATGGAATTCGTATATGATCCAGGTTTGGGCCAGGGGTTCAACGTTCAGGGTTAAGGACAAAGAAGGCATTAAAGACCCGAGGTCCTCGTTAAAAATGCTCATTTTCCCAAATAATTGTTAATTTGGCTCCAAATTTTGGATTAAGCCGGACGAAGCTGACGCTTTTCTCGTAAATACGCATCTCAAATGCAGTCCAGGGTCGAGAATGCAACCTTGAACTCCTGAACCTTTGAACCCCTGAACGCCTACAAATACTCATTTATCCTGACATTCGTTCTTTGACGAGATCGATGTAAATAAAATCTTGATGATCGGTAAGAATTTTATTATAAGCTTCCCGACTTTTTTCGTTCTCACCCAATTTGTTATATAAACGGCCCAGATGGTAAAGCGCTTCATCGCGCATTATAGGTTCCGATGCCGAAGAAATTTTTTCAAAATAGCCGACCGCAGTCGAATAGTCCTCGCTCTGCTCATATGCATAACCGAGATTGCTGAGGATTTGATGATGAATCATCGGATATTTCGCAAATTCCGTAAGCGCTGTTTTGTATAGCTCAATGGCCTGTTTATATTTACCGGCGTCATAACAGATATTGGCATAAATTAATCGAGCAAGTTTTGCGCTCTCTTTTCCTTCATATTTGTTAAAAATAAATTGGAAATCCTCCGATACCTCACCAAAAACTTCATCCGGCTGCTTTTCTGCTTTTATGCTGTTGTACTTCGTGAGGCTTTTATCCAGCAACGCTGAGGCGTTGTTTTCCGCCCGGATTGAAAAAAATCGAATCCCGGAAATTATCACCGCCAGAACCAGGATAATACCCAAAGCATAGGTTAGGTGGGTTTTATACTCGATAGCCAGTTTGATCAGTTTGGATGAAATAGTTAAAAACTCGTCCGGTTTCTTTAACAATTCTTTGCGGGTTTTCTTTCGCTTTTTCGCCATTGGTGCTCCTGATTACTTCTTTGTTGAAATTTTATCTCTTTTTTAGCCGCACACCGGCATCCAAATTTCACACCAGCAATATTCTCCGCTGCGCATTCCAGAATTAAATTTTCTCCGTCAATCCAGAAATTTCCGAATCCGCTCCCATCCATCATCCGGTATATTAGCGCCGACGACCTGACATACTTCATAACCACATGCAGAACCCAGCCGGCCACATTTTTCAAGTGAGTAGCCTTTGACAAGTCCATACAAAAATCCGGCGGCCCACATGTCGCCGGCACCGGTCGTGTCCAGGGCATCGCCATCTCCCATTGACTGGATGGCAATGGTACTTCCGGCATGAGAAACATAGCTTCCACGGCGCCCGACTTTAAGGACTGCAATATCCGCCTGCTCGGAAATCGCTTCAATGGCAAGGTGCTCATCTGAGTACCCCGTAAATGCAAAGGCTTCATCTTCATTGGCGATAAGAATATCCACATAGGAATCAACGAGTTGTTCAATCAGTTCTTTTGATTCTTCGACCACCGTAAAACTTGCCAGGTCTAGAGAAATCTTGGCACCGGCCGATTTTGCAGCGGTCAGCGCAGCCCGGATTAATTCTGGATTAAATAACAGATAACCCTCCATATGGACGACAGCGGCGTTTTTAAATAATTTTTCGGACATGTCTTCCGGTCGCGTTTCCGCCGAGGCTCCCAGATAGGTAAACATGGAGCGCTGAGCATCCGGCGAGATAATCGACAATACCCGTCCTGTGGGCGAATCGGATCGAAACAGATCAGGCACAACATTTTGCTTTTTTAAATCACTTTCGATCAACTCCCCCATATCATCTTTTCCGCACTTGCCCACAAATCTGGCGGCCCCGCCAAGCTTGCCGATTCCGACGATGGTGTTGCAGGCCGATCCCCCCGGAACAATCTTGGCGGTGTCGGATGACATTGCCAGGGTACGTTCGATGAATTCTTTATCCACCAGGGTCATGCCACCCTTGATAGCGCCGGTTTTTTTTAAAAACTCGTCTTTTTCATGAATGAGAATGTCCACCAGCGCAGATCCAATTCCGACGATTGACTGACGGTTATTTTTAAGAAATCGCAATTTATCCTAACCTCTCATTTCACCAGACGAGGGTATCGAAGATCCAGCCACGGTCCCCGTCTGTATGTTCGACGTGCATCCAGCGGCCCTTATGCTCGAGAACTTTAAATGGAATTCCCTTTTCCACACTGAAAAGTATTTTATCTTTGGTACTCGGTCCGGATCGGATGTTGCAAAGATCCTTTTTAGTGATAACCGCCGGGACATTGCCAACCAGGGTTTTGTGCACCCAGCCTTTGTCATCCTCAAAATCCCGGAAAAAATACCATGAATCTGATTTTTTAATCACAAAAATGGGATGATATTTTTCCACTTTCCATAAAATATCAGATTTGCTGTCGGGTCCGGAACGGATGTTGGCCACATTTGCAATGATTGTTAACCGTTCAGCCATGGCAGAACCGGCATTGATGATAATTAGAAAGATTAAAAATATTTGACAGCATCTCATGGCAATGAATTTGTCCATCCTTACTCCCTTAAGTTTTGAAGAAAACGAGGTCCGGCAACTGAACACAGGTCAGTGCATTGCCGTAGACCGCTCCGGTATCAATGCCGATTTTATTTGGCTCCACCAGCGGTTTCTTTAGTGGCGTATGACCGAATATCACGCGTTTGCCAAAATCATATTTGGTGGAGATAAATTTATCTCGAATCCATAGCAGGTCCTGAGGCTTCTGGGATTCCAAAGGTACCCGTGGGCGAAGACCGGCGTGTACGAAAATGAATTCTTCGGTTTCGTAAAACAGTCTCAGAGATTTAAAAAAATCCATGTGGTCAGGGGGAATCGGATAAAAGTCGGATTGAACGGGTTTTGTCAGGTAGCTGTCAAGGGTTTGCTGTCCGCCGTTTAACAAATAGGTGAGACGGTCATCACCGTTTATAAATTTGTCGAGCATATCCTCATGATTACCTTTTAAAAAAATGACCCCCGGGACGCGATTTTTCAATTGCATCAGATAGTCGACCACCTCAACCGAATGCGGTCCCCGGTCAATATAATCTCCGATAAATACCAGGGTATCATGGGAAAAGTCGATTGGTATTTTATCCATCAGCGTCTTCAGTCGGTCATAAGAGCCATGGATATCCCCTATTGCAAATATTTTTTTCATACTATCGAAACCAAAACATCCGGCGAGGCTGATCTAGTCGGGTAATACCTTCCTGTTTAGCAGCTTTTACCGCCATGTGATACTCTTTTGGTAAGAGAGGAGAATTGAGTTCTTTGATCTCAGCCGCTCTGCCACAAGGCCTGTATTGTGACATGACGTTGACATAGCTGTCTGGAGATATGTGCTGAGCGATAAATCTCATGATCTCACCGGTTCCTGCCAGACCGTTCGGTAAAACCAAATGGCGGATTAACAGACCGCGGCATGCAATTCCTGCATCATCGACCTGCAGATCACCCACTTGTTGATGCATCTCCATCAGGGCCTTTTGGGCCACTTCCGGGTAATCACCGGCCTGACAGGTGATTTCGGCCACATGGGAATCCCAGAATTTAAAGTCCGGCATGTATATGTCAAACACACCATCCAAGAGTTTTAGTGTCTCAATACGATCATACCCGCCGGTGTTGAAAACCAGAGGAATCGACAGTCCGTTCTGCACTGCGACCTCAACAGCGGACAGGATCTGAGGTACAACATGTGTGGGTGTTACAAAATTTATGTTGTGACAGCCCTGATTCTGCAAAACGAGCATTATGTCGGCAAGCTCCTCATCAGATATCTGTCGGCCGCTACCCTGGTGACTGATGTCGTAATTCTGGCAAAATATGCACAACAAATTGCAGTGGGTAAAAAAAATGGTGCCGGAACCATGGGTTCCGACCAGCGGCTCTTCTTCCCCAAAATGCGGATTGTAACTGGACACCCAGGCGAGGTTAGCTGTCTTGCAGGTTCCCGTTTCGCCGAAAAGTCGATCAACGCCACATTCTCTGGGGCAAAGGACGCAGGACGTTAAGAGGCTGTGAGCTTTTGCTATCTTTTCTTTGAGTAAACCTTGCTCAAAAGTTTTGATGTATGCCGGTTCAAATGATGACATGATTTCATATGAGATGGGCTTAGAAAACCGTTTCTATGGGTTATCGGATTCTACGATAATCTTTTCGGCCAGGCCTCGTCCTAGCACATACCGTTTTAGATCGACCGCAACGGCCAGCTGTCCAAATCCATTATTGGTAATCACCTCAATTTTATCTCCTTTGCGCAAGCCCATGGTCAACAGCCTCATTTTAGCGCCGGCACCACCGTTTATCTCCTTGATTACCAATCGTTCGCCCGGCTTGGCCAGTAATAGAGACATCGCCTGGATACGTTCTTTAAGGCAGTTCGCACAAATTCCGTATATTTCTAATTTGTGCTGCAGCATGTGAAATCCATAGGCTGCTGCTATCTTAATCTGCAACTGCTCGATTTGATCTTCCTCGAATTCAAGAATTTTTCTGCATTTCGTACAGATCAGGTGGTCGTGGTGTTGACCCAGATGTCGGTGCTCGTATAAAACCACGCCATTATTAAACCGACTTTTGTGAGCAAAACCAAAGCGGCACATCAATTTAAGCGTTTCTCTGACAAACTCCGGTTCCAGTTCCCACCCGTTTTCTTCAAGCTGATAAACGATTTCGTCGACCGTAACATGCTTTTCAATCTGCAGAAAAGCTTCCAACACTTTGAAGTGGTCTTCGAAGTTGTCTATATGTTCCTGTTTAAACAGCTTTTTAAATTGATGCTTTTCTTGAACATGCAGTTGCTTCATTTAATATCCAAAAATCTAACGACTGTGTCCGGGTAAATTGTAGGTTGTGCAGGTGCCACTTGGACAAGACCGAGTATGCGATTGGGCATTATCGCTTTTAGTTGATGCACAGCCCATGGAATGCCCCGAAACACTTAAAACGCGTTCAAAATCCTCGGACTCGCATTTGGGACATCTGAGTTCCACTTGATCATCCTGGTTAATTGACAGAAATTCAAAACATTCATTACATTTTAAGCATCTGAATTCATAAATCGGCATATTGCGCTTCCTTTAGCGTGGGATAATGGTCTTAGGCCCTTACCGGCATTTTTCTGACAACATGTTGTAAGAAAATAAGGTTTCAGGTGTCAGTGTTCAGGTTTCAGGAATTAAAAAATTTCAAATAACAAATCACAATGACCGAAATTTAAAATTCCAAACAATTGGTTTTTGATCTTATTTGAGATTTGGATATTGTAATTTGGTGCTTGTAATTTGTTATTTCCGGTTTATCCGGGCTAAGTTTAACCTATTAATATTATTTACCTGGCAACAGATTGTCAAGGAATTGATAAATCAACTGGAAATCTATCAAAAAAAGATGACAGGTCTAAAAACGAGACTTAGTTTTTATTGAGCTGGAACTAGGTGGTTTCACTCCAATTGGAACGGTGGGTCTCAAGAAAGTGGCATTCAAAGCGCATATCTTTGCATTGACTTTATATGGCCACAAAAAGTACTATAATTCCGATAAATTGTAGAAATTCAGAGATGTTAAATCATTGGTAACATTATGACGAAGCGTCGTTCATCTTCCTATGCCATATCTTGGATTCAGCAGCTTTCCAAAATAGACCGTGACGCCTGGGATGCGCTGGCAAAGCCTTTGTCAACACCATTTCTCGAATGGGACTGGCTGCGCCTCATGGAAACATCTGGCAGCGCCACGGCTAAAACCGGCTGGTTGCCGCATCATCTGACAGTGTGGTCCGCGGGAGATTTAGTAGCCGTGGCCCCCATGTATGTCAAGGGCCACAGTGCCGGTGAGTTTGTGTTTGATCACGTGTGGGCAGACGTTGCGGGACGTATGGGAATCAAATATTTTCCCAAGCTGGTGGGAATGAGTCCGTTTACACCCATGTCCGGTTACCGTTTTTTAATCGCGGCCGATGAAGATGAGCTGGAATTGACAACAATAATGGTCGCTGAAATCGATCGATTATGCCGTCACTATAACATATCGGGCAGCAGTTTTCTTTTTGTTGATCCCCGATGGCACCGCGATATGCTCAGCTATGGTTTTTTCGGCTGGCGGCACCAAAGTTATGCCTGGAAAAATGAAGGGTATAAAACCTTTGAAGATTACCTCTCGATGTTTAATTCAAACCAGCGACGCAATATCAAACAGGAACGCAAAGCATTGGAAAAGCAGGGCATTTTTGTAAAAACATTCACTGGCAAGGATATCCCCCGTATTTTTTTTTCTTTGATGTATTCTTATTATGAACGCACCAACGATAAATTCGGCCCTTGGGGGTGCAAGTACCTCACCAAACCATTTTTTGAGGGGTTATATCACCACTGCGGCCATCGGTTGCTGTTTGTGGCGGCGTTTGAGAAAACTGATCCATCCTCCCCTATTGGGCTGTCTCTGCTGGTGACAAAAGGAGATCAATTATATGGTCGGTATTGGGGTTGTGTCAGGCAGGTGAGTTCGCTTCATTTTAACGCTTGTTATTATACGCCGATTGAGTGGGCCATCGCAAACGGAATTCATCGCTTCGATCCGGGTGCCGGAGGAGCGCACAAGATCCGGCGCGGCTTTACAGCCGTTTCCAATCATAGCCTGCACCGTTTCTACGATCCCGGCCTGCTGCGAATCATGCAAACCCATATTGACGAAATTAACCGGCTGGAACAGGAGCAAATCGACGCGCTTAACCACGAACTGCCATTTGCGCAACATCTAGAAAATTGATGCCTTCCGGGGGTTCAGAGGTTCAGGGTTCAAAAGTTCAATGCTTTAAGGATTTTGATTTCCGCTAAAATCTGAAGCAGTTTACGTAAATTATAAAAAAGCAATAACAATAAAATATCAAGGGATGTAGGGTTGTGGCGATCGGCACAGCAGTTACCCCGCCAGGTCAAACAAACCAAACCCTGAACTCTGAACGCTGAACCTTCTCATTTTACCGTTTGAGTCTTTCTGCGATAAATTCATGAAACTGCTGTGACACCTCTCGATTCCAATACCCAAAAACACCGGTTCGTACAGTGACATCCGTCCAATCAACACTTGAGATAGATACACTAATGGTCTGCGGGGCACCGTTTTTTCTTTTGGTTTGTATGGTTGTCGTCTCACCGTCGGTGGTTTTTTCAAGGATCGGCTGATTGAAGTCAGCTAAAATGCTCAAACATACGTTGAGGGTCTCGTCAAATTTAGCATTGTAGGCTCTATTGAGATCTCCCTTCAGGTAGGTGTATGTTCCAACACCCACCCCGGTTCCGATAATCACGGCGGCACAGCTGACCAATAGCCAAACACAGGACATCAGGAGGAGAGCAGCAAATTTTCTAGGCATTTTTTTCCTTTCTAGTTTAGAGTCCGAATTATAAAAATATATTAATATATTAGTACCATGGATACCGCAAGTGTCAAGGGAATTGGTCGGGTAAGAACCGGGAATATTAAGCCCATATGAATTATTTTTGTGTAGTTAATGGAAAAATCTTATAATGAGAAATTTTTACGATCTTGTGACGGCTCAATATTTTCGATTTCAATTTGAATATTTATGGAGCGCTGTCGATCTAAAATAGACAGGGCATAGCGTTTCATTAAATATTCAATTTGAAACCTTCAATTTAGTTTCCGGTTTATCCGGCTTAGGAGTCCTCGAGAAAGCTACATATTTCACCGGCCAACAGCGTCATAGAAATCCCAATGCCTTTATTGACACCTTACACGGAAATGCTTACACTTCTTCAAATTTCGCTTACCTCGCTTACCTGTCAACACTTGTGAATTCAAAAAGAGGTCGACAAACTTCATGGAAAAGAAACCACAGGAAAAATCGTTACTCCCCAAAATGACGAAATTCGGCAAATGGGTGGTCTTAATTCTGCTGGCATTTATACTGATCTGGCCTCTTTCGATAGGGTTGTATTGGACGGTTTACAAAGCATATACCATGTTGGATCCGACCCGGTTTCCCGATCAGGACCCCAATATCACCGTTCTTCTGCAAGAAACGACTTCGGATTCCACCCCATCTCAAAAAGGCGCCGCGCTTTCCACAGCCATCAGAAATCGGCTGGAACAGGAGATGAACTCCACCTTCGGCTGGTCTATCAATGATCTGATCATTTCTCCCACAAGCTGGCTTGACAACCGGGCTAACAGGCAGCGCGGAACCATCTTTGCCACCCGGATGATGGTCAACTTTTTTTCCACCACTCTGGCCAAATATGGCCAAGTAGATAAGGAAAACGAATATTTAATAGAGGCCCGGGAAAAGTATTTTGCCTTCACCTCCGACAAATGGTGGTTTCCATCCAGCGAAAGTCAGTATGAAAAGGGCATCTCGCTGCTCAAACAGTACGAGTCTGAACTTCTCAAGGAAAATTCCAAAGCGGTTTATAATTTACGTACGGATGATATGTACAACATGCTTGATTTTATTATCAGCAAGCAGTTTTTAGATCAGCCGCTGGGGCTTCTGGTGCAGTCTAATGATGATGTACCCTACACTGAACTGGACGATCGGATTTATTACACCCAGGGCATCATATTGGTGCTCAGGGATGCGTTGCGAACTTTTATCCATCTATATCCGGAAGTCGCAGAGAAAGGTGGGGAGGAAAATATCCGCATCGCTTTAAAAGATATGAACCAGGTCTGCACCTTTGATCCATTGATTGTTTTAAGGGGAGATCATGATTCTATTACGGCCGATCATCGGGGAAAAATGGCCAGATATCTGATTGCCATAAGAGAACGTATTAATGATCTGGCCCAATCCATCAAGAGCTAGCCAAACCTATTTGAAATTCCATTCGGCTTTGAATCAACGTTGATCGGTGTTTTGACGCCTCGGGTAATGCGAAAATTCAGGGGTTCAAGGTTCTGAGTTCAGGGTTCAAAGGTTGTAATCTGTTAGACATCCTCCACTTTATAATACAATACTCAGATTGGCCTCTTTCACCCATTGGGTGAAAGTACGCATTTCTCCAGTTTGCGGAATCATTGGTATTGATATTGCCGAGTTAACGCTCTATAACCCGGAACCGTGAACGTTGAACCACTCAGCCTAAGTAATTTCAAAAAGATCCCTGCCCGGTCCGGGCGATAATTTCTTCCTGATGATGTTCGTCCAAATCGATAAAATAGTCGCTGTACCCTGCGACACGAACCAGCAGATCTCGATAATCATCGGGTGTGGCCTGGGCATTTCGCAGTGTATGTGAATCGATGATATTAAACTGGATGTGATGGCCGTTGAGTCTGAAATAGGCTCGGATGAGGTGGGCGAGTTTTTCGATACCCCCTTCCCCCTCCAGAACATCGGGTAAAAATCTCTGATTGAGCAGGGTGCCGCCGGACTTGATCTGATCCATTTTGCCCAATGATTTTATTACGGCTGTGGGACCTTTGCGATCAGCACCATGCGAGGGGGAGGTGCCGTCAGATATGGGCGTTTCAGCCATTCGGCCGTTGGCCGAAGCCCCCAGTTTTTTGCCGAAATAAATATGGCAGGTAGTGGACAGCATATTTAAATGATAGGCGGTGTCTTTGGTATTGGGCTTGCCGTCAATTGCCCCATACAGGGAGTTAAAAACCCGCTGCATAATCCTATCCGCATAGTCGTCATCGTTGCCATAGCAGGGTGTTTTGTTAGAAAGCCGCAGTCGCAGTATTTCCTGACCTTTAAAATTTTGGTTCAGCGCGTTCATCAATTGTTCCATGGTGATTTCTTTTTCTTCAAACACGTGTTTTTTTATGGCAGACAGGCTGTCGGTGATGGTGCCAATGCCACAGCACTGGATGTAATTGGTATTATACCGCGGTCCGGCGTTATAATAATCTTTCCCCTTGGCAATGCAGTCCTTAATTACCACTGAAAGGAAAGGTGCGGGCGCATAGGTTGCATACATACGCTCGATATAATTATTGACCCTGATTTTCAAATCCACAATATATTGAAGCTGCCGATCAAAGGCATTGTATAGCTCATCAAAATTTTTAAACGCCGCGGGATTTCCGGTTCGCGGTCCGATCTCCTGGTTGGTCAACGGATCGATACCATTGTTCAGCGCCAGCTCAAGGATTTTGGGGACATTGAGATAACCGGTTAAGATATAGGCTTCCTTGCCGAAGCAGCCGGTTTCGATACAACCGCTGCATCCGCCCTGCCGGGCATCCTCCAGAGCCTTGCCGGTTCGCATCTGCTCCATGATAACCTCATCGGTGTTAAACACCGAAGGGTAGCCGTATCCTTTTCGAATCACCCTGCAGGCAGCTTTCAGAAACCGGTCGGGTGTTTTGTGACTGATCTGAACGTTGGCCTGGGGTTGGAGGAGATGTATTTCGTCAAGGACTTCCAGCATGATGTAGGAGACATCATTGACGCCGTCGGCACCATCCCGCGTTAGACCGCCGATGTTGATGTTGGTAAAATCATTGTAAGTTCCGCTTTCCAAGGCGGTGACGCCGACCTTGGGAGGAGCGGGCTGGTTATTAACCTTGATCCAGAAACACCCAATGAGTTCCTTGGCTCTTTGGCGGTCCAGGGATTGATCTGCCAGCCCCTTTTGATAGAAGGGATAAAGATGCTGATCCAGACGTCCCGGGCTCATGGCATCCCATCCGTTTAATTCGGTGATGGTTCCCAGATGAACGAACCAGTAGGTCTGAATGGCTTCCCATAAATCCCGCGGTGCAAAGGCCGGCACCCGGCGACAGGTTGCGGCTATCTGCTCGAGTTCTGTTTTTCTTTGGGGATCGGATTCTGCGACCGCCTTTTTTTCTGCCAGCACGGCATGCCGTTCGGCAAAAATAATGGCGGCATCGCAGGAAATGTCCATGGCTCTCAGCTCTTCGGCTTTATCGGCCGCATCGGGATCTTCCAAATAGTCCAGCTCGGCCAGATGTTCGGCAATCTGAGCTTTGAAATCCATTAGGCCCTTTTCATAAATAGCACCGTCCAAGGTGGTGTGACCAGGGGCGCGCTGCTCCATAAACTCGGTAAACATTCCGGCTGCATAGGCCGCCTGCCACTGGAGCGGAATATGACTGAATAATCTGTCACGCATGGTTCGGCCTTTCCAGTAGGGGATGACCTCTTTTTTAAAAAGCTCGATATCTTCATCGGAAACCGCATAACGGGTCATTTTTCTGGACTTTAAAATCTCAAGATCCTGCACCGAGTGGCAGTTGAGCTCCGGAAATGTCGGCACCGCTTTGGGATATGGACCCCGTTCCCCAACAATCAGCTCGTCATCGCCGATATAGATGGTCTTTTTTTGACAAAGATTTTTAAAATTCAACGCCCTGAGCACCGGTATGGAATATTTGCCGTGGTTTTCTTTATAAAACCGGGTCACCAGCACGGCACGCTCCACCGAGATGCCGGGTTGGGCCTCAAAGCTTTCCTGGCGAAGTTTTGTCATTCTGGGAGTCAATGGTTTAACCTCCTATTTTAACTTTTAATTTGTAAGTCTCCAATCGTCTGGCAACAGATACAAGAAAATCGCGGGTAGGCTTTGCGACCTCTGATGTGTTGAAATTCAAACCCAGATTTTTATACTTGGCGGTTGCCGAGCAGTGATAGGGCAAAATGTGAATCCGACTGACTCCCGGCAGCGAGGAAATAAATGCGCCGGTCTTATCGATGTTTTCTTGATCGCTGTTAAATCCGGGGATCATCGGAAAGCGTATGACAATCTCAGCTTCCTGCCGGCTTAAAACTTGTAAATTGGTCAAAATTCTTTCATTAGAAACGCCTGTGAACCTGACGTGTTTCTCAGAATCCATGTGTTTTAAATCGTATAGAAAAAGATCCGTGCGGGTTGCTGCTTCAAGAAGTGTTTGAGTTTCAGCATACCCGGATGTATCGACTGTGCGATGAAGCTCCAGTTTTTTGCAGGCGTCCAGAAGCTCGATCAAAAATGATGGCTGCATCAACGGCTCACCGCCGGATATGGTTATGCCGCCGCGGGACTCATCATAAAACACGGTGTCCTTGGCAATTTCGGCCACAACTTCATCGACCGACATGGTTTTGCCGATCAGTTCCACAGCATCCGCAGGACATATGCCGGCACAGGTCCCGCAATATAGGCAGTCGGAAGCTTTCCACTTAAGTCCCTCGGAGGAAATCTCAATAGCTTCTTCGGGGCAAGCATCCGCACATTCCCGGCAGCCGATACAGCGTTCTGGGCGGTAAAGACGCTGGGTAATAGGCGCGATGCCCTCGGGGTTGTGGCACCACCAGCACGATAACGGGCAACCTTTAAAAAATATCGTTGTTCGGATACCCGGTCCATCATGGATGGCATATTTTTTTATATCAAAAATTTTACCGGTCTGCATATTATAATCGATATCGATATCAAATAGTCGAAACGGCATCGCCACACGATCGGGTCCTATAATCTGAATCAAATTAACCGCTGTCAATTTTATTCTATAAAACTATTTTGATCAACGCTCAATTTCATGATAGAGACATAAACCATGGTTTGAGAAACCAATC
This sequence comes from uncultured Desulfobacterales bacterium, assembly GCA_945787595.1. Next base: position 23,439 of record CALZJV010000090.1, read on the forward strand.
GTTTGTCGGATTTTTTGAACATTATAGTGTGGTATTGAAAGGAGAGATAAACAGAATGGCAAAAATTAACATATCTGCAGGAAATATATCCCTTGAAGCCGAGATACTTGATACACCGACAGCAAGCAAGATTCTTGAAGCCCTTCCCTTGGAAAGCTCGGCCAACGTCTGGGGCGATGAAATCTATTTTGACATACCCCTGAGGCTGGAGCAGGAACCGGATGCCCGCGCAGACGTAGAGGTTGGCGATCTGGCATACTGGCCGGCCGGCCCGGCGTTTTGTATTTTTTTCGGTCCAACCCCGGTCAGCACGGGCGACCAGCCGCGGGCATACAGCCCCGTGAACGTTTTCGGAAGGGTTCTGGGAGATGCCAGGCAGTTTAAAGGAATATCAAGCGGTACTGCGGTTATGGTTACAAAAGTTAGCTAGTTTCCATCCATAAATGGTCTTTTTGCCCAATCTCGGCGTCAATCGGCGCGTTTGTTTGTGCGACGTAGCCAGCTACGTCTCCGCACAAACGATAAAAATCCGTATTTCTGGATTGGAAACACTACTGAGTGCCCGAACTGATTTTAACCGATTTGTGGACGGGCACTAGCTATATTGTTGATTCTAAAGTCAGTTGGCTGCATGGTTGAATGATAAATTCCAAATGCCTACCCAGCCATTCAATTTATCAACAAATAATAGCGGTTTTTTTTGAAAAAATCACTGTTTACAGCATTTTATCCTTGCATAAATCGAGATATTCCTGCATAAGTTTCTAAGCTTTTTCCGAGGCAACGGTTAGAAAAAGTGGCCCCTGAAGGGCAGCAAGCACTCTGATAATTCCAAGCTGCAAATTATTCGTTTCAGGTTTCAGTCTCCAGCATGTCATTTCCTTGACACCTGACACCTGACACCTGGCGTGATTTACAATATGTTGTCAGATAAAACCCGATAATGCCTATCTGCGTTTTATTATCCTGGGGGCCTTTTTTGCAGGCAGCCGGTCAAAGTCGGAAACACATTTTTTGTCATCCGGATTTTCACCTTTAGTTTCAAAATATGTCAGATTCCTTTCGATTGGGTAAGTCTGAGCGGAGAGGATCATGCAACCTATAGTAAACAGCGGATCGTTATCTCCCTGGGAACCCGGCGTTTTTAGTTTGGTCGCATATGGTCTAATGATCATCGCATTGATTGCCCTGCTTCTATTTATAGCCTCCTGGCTCGGGGAAAAAACGTCAAACAGCGAAAAATCAAGACCCTATGAAAGCGGCGTCATTCCTACCGGAAACGCGCGTCTGCGGTATCCCGTGCCTTTTTATCTGGTGGCTATCTTTTTTCTGCTGTTTGATGTAGAGGGTGCCTACATTTTTTCGTGGGCCATTGCCTGGGAAACTCTGGGCTGGGCGGGTTGGCTGCAGATTTCCTTTTTTATTGTGGTGTTGATTCTGGGTCTTGTTTATATCTGGCAAAAAGGGGGGCTTGAGTGGGGGCCGACGGGCAAAAAAAGTTAAACGAACGATTGCTCAACAATGCGGATCTCGTCATCAATTGGGCCCGCAAATACAGTCTTTGGCCCATGTTCTTTGGGCTTTCCTGTTGTTTTGTCGAGGAAGCCACTGCGTTTACCCCCCGTTACGATATGGCCCGCTTCGGAGCGGAGGTTCTGCGCGCTTCACCGCGTCAGGCGGATTTGTTGATTATTGCCGGGACTGTATTTAAAAAAATCGCACCGGTAGTATTAAGGCTGTATGAACAAATGGCTGAACCCCGCTGGGTCATCTCAATGGGCTCCTGCTCTAATTGCGGCGGTATGTATGACGTGTACAGCGTGGTTCAGGGGGTGGACCAAATTCTACCGGTGGATGTTTATATTCCGGGTTGTCCGCCAAGGCCGGAGGCCGTACTGCAAGGCCTTATTATATTGCAGGATAAAATCACAGCTGAGGAAAAACCCACCCGTCCTGTCCTGCACCTTGCGGGAGGCAACCAGGGCACCCAAAGGCCAATCCTGGTTGACGGCCAAACCAAATCACGAGATCCGCGTGGCCCGGGCATGGAAGGCACAGCCATCCGGGGCACTTCGGCGGTGCCGAACAGATTCTGGGACAGCCGTTCGGATGGAATGTGGGCCCCGCCGTCACCCCACATCAAGTTGGACAACCCATCACAAAGCCTGGCCCGCGAACTGCAAACTCGTTTCGGGGAGGATGTCAAACAGGAGCTTCAATCCTGTGATATGCCCACGTTTCAGGTGAGCCGAAGTCGCGTCAAAGACGTGCTGCATTTTCTCAACTCTGAGGCCAACCCCCGATTTCAGCGCCTGGATGATCTGACCGCCATCGATGAGTCCGCCCGCCGCAACCGGGAGTCTTATCCGGATTACACGCTTGTATATCATTTGCTGTCTTTCGACCCGGCCGCCCGCTTGCGGTTGAAAGTTCCCTTGACCGGGTCGGATCCGGCCGCCGAGACGGTGACGGATATCTGGCCATCGGCCAACTGGTATGAAAGGGAAGCGTTCGATCTGCTCGGCGTGCGATTTGAGGGCCATCCGAACCTCCAGCGCCTGATCATGCCCCCTGAATGGGAAGGTCATCCATTGAGGAAAAATTATCCGGGCCGGGCGACGGAGATGCCGCCCTATACGCTGGCGGATGCCCAAAAAAACCAGCCTCTCGACGGCGGCGTTTATGTCAAAAACTCAGGCCGGCAACATCAGCTCATCTTAAATATCGGCCCGCACCACGTCAGCACCCATGGTTTAATACGCTATATCGTCACGCTCGATGGTGAAGAAATTACCTCAATGGACATAGATATCGGCTATCACCACCGGGCTGTCGAAAAAATCGGCGAACGACAAACCTGGCATCAGTTTATCCCCTATACGGATCGCGTCGACTACCTGGCCGGCGCGGCCAATAATTTGCCATATGTCATGGCGGTGGAAACTCTGGCCGGTATCAAAGTTCCCCAGCGGGCTCAGGTCATCCGGGTGATGCTGAGTGAGCTTTTCCGGTTGAGCAATCATCTGGTGTGGCTGGGTACCTATGCCCACGACGTGGGTGCAATGGCACCCAATTTCTATGTTTTCCGCGAGCGCGAAATGATCATGGACATTGTGGAGCTGATTACCGGTGGACGGCTGCACCCCTCCTGGTTCAGAATTGGCGGTGTGGCCGCCGACCTACCCGAAGGCTGGAAACAGCCCGTGGATGATTTTGTTAAGATATTTCCCCGGCGTCTTGGCGAATATGAGAGCCTGATTCGTAAAAATCCCATATTCAAAGCGCGAACCCAGGGCATCGGCCGGCTAAGTCTGGAAGATGCCATCAGCTGGGGGGTAACCGGTCCGAATTTGCGGTCTTGCGGAATGCAGTGGGATTTGCGCAAAGCGTTTCCCTACTCAGGTTATGAAAATTTCGATTTTGAAGTTCCCACGGCCAACGGGGGTGATTGTTATGCCCGCTATTTAGTACGGGTGGAGGAAATGCGCCAGAGCCTGGGTATCATTAAACAGGCCGCCGACAATATACCTGCCGGACGGTATGTCACCGATGACTACCGTTACGTAATACCTCAGCGCAAAGATATGTTGACCGACATCGAAAGCCTGATTCATCACTTTATCAACGTAACCCGCGGCCCCAAGATGCCCGTGGGGCAGGCCTATGTATCCTGTGAAATTCCTCGTGGCGAGCAGGGATATTACCTGGTCAGTGACGGCCTTGGCTATTCATACCGCACACGTATTCGGGGACCGGGATTTGCCAATGTGCAGGCGATGCCGCTGATGGCGGTGGGAGAAACCATTGCCGATTTAATCACGATTATCGGTTCATTTGACTATATTTTACCGGATATAGACCGTTAATTGGAATACGGAAGTGGATTTCGGATTGAGGGTAGTTCAGCAGATTACATCTTGAACCTATGATACCTGAAGAACTCAGACAATCTTTGAAAAAACACATTGATCACGTTGAGCATCCCCGGGAGCTGACCGTGGATGTGGTGTTCGCAATTCAGGATTTTTACGGCAGTCTGACCGACGAGGGTGTGCAGGAAGCAGCTGAGCTCCTTGATATGTCTCCCCTTGAGATTGACCAACTGGCCACTTTTTACACATTTATATATCGGGAGCCGGTCGGAAAATACGTAATTCATGTCTGTGACAGCGTCGTCTGCTGGATGAACGGTTATGAATCCGTTTGGCAGTACCTCTGCCGGAAACTGGGTATTCAACCCGGTGAAACGACGTCGGACGGACTGTTCACGCTTCTGAAGGTTTGCTGCATCGGCTACTGCGATCGATCGCCGGCCATGCTGATTAATCGCAAAGCATACGGAAATCTGACAGCGGAGAAGATAGACGAGATTTTAGAAAACTTAAAGGCAAAAATATAAATTACGATGGGTTGAATTCAGGCGGATTGAAATATGAAATGAATTCGAAATTCGAATGACCAAAACGGATTTCGCAAAGGTTACATCTTAAACGTTTTTGGCATTCGGATTTCTGAGTTTCGGATTTACCCTTCGACTTGGCTCAGAATGGTGAGCTGGTCAAACCATTTCGTGCTTCGAATTTCGAATTTCAGATGTCCTGCTCGGCAATTTGCCGTAAAATTAATTAAATGGAGGTTGGGGAGTTTTCAGCGTAGGGCTATCCATATAGCGGGTCGGCTTTGAAAAGCTCCCCGGCCCAAAAATTAAATAGCATTTAAAGAACGTATATGTCTTCGAAATACGAACAGGTTCTTCTTCAAAATCGCAAACCGGACCGGATTGCTGGCCTGGATGAATACCGCCAGAGCGGCGGCTACAGGGCGCTGAAGGATGTTCTTAAGGATTACTCTCATAAGGATGTCCAGCAGGAGATTATGGATTCCAATTTGCTTGGCCGGGGTGGAGCCGCATTTCCCACCGGGATGAAGCTCATGTCGGTGGCCGAAGACGCGAGTTTTCCGCGTTATATCATTTGCAATGCTGATGAAATGGAGCCGGGTACATTCAAAGATCGGGTATTGATCCATGCCGATCCGCACATGCTGATCGAGGGTATTATTATCGCCGGTTATGCCTCACTGGCGGAAAAGGGCATAATTTTTATCCGACCGGAGTACGAGAATGCTGCCAGAATTCTGGAAAGAGAAATCGAGATTGCGCGCCAAGAAGGTTACCTGGGCCAAAACATTTTAGACAGCGAATATTCGCTGGAGATTATCGTCCATCGCAGCGCCGGCCGTTATATTTGCGGGGAGGTGACCGCTCAGATAAATGCCCTGATGGGCAAACGACCGAATCCGATGAAGCCGCCGCCGTACCCGACGGAGAAAGGGCTCTGGGGTCAACCCACCGTTCTGTCCAATGTTGAAACCTTCGCCTGCATTCCCCATATCATTAGAAATGGTGGTCAATGGTTCAAAGATCTTGCAAAAACCGACAGCGGTGCCGGCACGAAAATTTTTGGTATCAGCGGCAAAGTCAATAAACCGGGATGTTATGAACTGCCGTTAGGTATCCGACTGAGTGAAATTATTGAAGAGTATGCCGGTGGCATGCCGGCCGGATCTGAATTTAAAGCGTGTCTGCCCGGCGGTGCATCTACCGGTTTTTTACCCCGGCAATACTATGACATTGAAATGGACTTTGACGCTTTGCGCAACGTCGGCAACCGGCTCGGCACCGGTGCCATTATGGTATTTGACCAAAAGACTTGTCTGGTGGGCGCCACCGTCAATTTAATCGAATTTTTTGCACGGGAATCCTGTGGCTGGTGCACACCGTGCCGTGAAGGACTGCCCTACATACTGGATTTGCTGAAGCGAATTGAGCATGGAGGCGGTCAACCGGCGCATATATCCACGCTCGAGAGCATGTGTAAATCTCTCTGGAATGCCTACTGCGCCTTTGCCCCCGGAGCCGTCGCACCAGTTGAAAGTTTGCTTAAGCACTTTGAGGATGAGGTACAGGAGCATATCAACCAGAAGAAGTGCCCGTTTAAGTAAAGATCCGGGTCCAGCTTCCGGCCCGTAGGCCGACAGCCCGGAGGGAGGGCCCGGCTTTGGTGCACCCCGGAGGGGAGTTGCTTTGTTGGAACTTCCTTGAATGATTGAAATTACAAATAACAAATATCAAATAATTTCCAATGACCGAAATTCGAAAATCCAAACAATATCTCATCCTGGAGGGTTTTGGTCATTGAATATGGGAATTTGAGATTTGTTTGAATTTTGGTGCTTGAAATTTGTGATTTTAGACACAAAACTTCACGACAGAGCCATCTATCTCTGCCCTGGCCCTGAGGAGCATGTTTTCTAAAATCGAATAAAGTGTGATTCGTTTCCAGTCGCCTGAACATGGCGACTGAAGACCAGTAACCAGTAACCAGAAAAATGGCCAAAATAACAATCGATGACAGACAAATAGAAGTTGCACCTAAAACCATGGTGATTGAGGCCGCAGCGCAGCTGGGCATCATGATCCCCAGGTTCTGTTTTCATCCAGCCTTGGGCTCGGTGGGAGCCTGTCGGGTTTGTGCCGTAAAATTTGTAGATGGACCGTTAAAGGGCATCCAGATGAGCTGTATGGTCGAGGCCCAGGACGGCATGATCGTTTCCACCACGGACGAAGAAGCTGTGGGCTTTCGCAAGCACGTCATTGAATGGCTCATGCTCCACCACCCCCATGACTGCCCGGTTTGTGACGAGGGCGGGCACTGTTTACTCCAGGATATGACCGTCTCCGGCGGTCACGGAATCAGAAGATATGCCGGCCCCAAGCGCACCTATATCGATCAGCCGGTTTTATCAGGAATTTACCGGTTACCATGATCTGGGAGTCATGCGCAGTGCCAATCGCACCTATTTCGGGCGTTTTGAGGACGGTATCCTGGAAAGTCCGTTCACCGGAAATTTAAGTGATATCTGTCCCACCGGCGTCTATACAGATAAACCCTCGCGGTATTTTGGTCGACGCTGGGATTACCAGCGCAATCCTTCTGTTTGTATCAACTGCAGCCTGGGGTGCCACACCGTAGCGAGCGTTCGTTATCGCGAAGTCAAACGGCAGGAAGCCCGCTTCAGCAAAGAGATCAATGGTTATTTTATTTGTGATCGCGGGCGTTACGGATTTTTCTATGCCAGCCTCGAATTCAGACCGCGCCATGCATCGATCAAGGGCGAAACAGTTATTCACGACCAGGCGGTGCAAACTGCGATTGATAACCTTGGAAAAATCGGCCGTGATTCAGGGGCTTCCACGATTGCTGCATTCGGATCCGTCCGCAGCAGCCTGGAAACCCAAGCCATGCTCAGGCACCTCTGTCAAATAATGGGCTGGCGAAACCCCGCATATTTTATGGATCCGGCCGCAACATTAAAGGTCAAAACAGCTATCACCAGATTGGAAAATGAGCTGGCTGTGTCATTGCGGGAGGTTGAAAAAGCGGATTTTATCCTCTGCGTGGGTGTGGATCCGATTAACGAAGCGCCCATGCTGTCATTGGCGATGCGCCAGGCGCAAAGAAACGGGGCCAAAATTGTCGTGCTGGATCCCAGGCCTGTTTCTTTGCCTTTGGATTTTCAACTTCTGTCTGTAGCCGCAGAAGATCTGAGCAGTTTGGTCGGATTGTTTATCAAAGCCGCGGTGGATGAACAGATAGCAGCCTCATATGGGGAAAACGCCGCCAAATTCTATGGCTCGTTGCCGGATCGGAATCAGATTGCCGGATACCGGGAAGATTTGTTCACCGCGGCAACAGATGGTATCAAAAACAGTCACCGACCGGTGATTGTCTGTGGCGCCGACATCCCACCGGTTCAGGTGCCTGGAATTGCGGCGGATCTTGCCCTATTTTTGCGGGCAGCTGACAAAAACGCCGGTCTGTTTTACCTGCTACCAGGCGCCAATGCGTTTGGAGCCGGACTTCTCTCCGATGACGAGGCTTCAATGTTGAGCATCATCGAAGCTATTGAGGATGGCGATATTAAGGCTTTAGTTTTGGTCGAGTCCGATCCTTTTATTCATTTTTCGGACCGCAAACGATTGACGCATGCGTTAAATGCGCTTGATTTGCTAATTGTATTGGACTACATCAATTCTGATGCTGTAAAAAAGGCGCATATTTTTATTCCCTCAACCACTCTCTTTGAGGCAGACGGGATATTCGTCAACCAGGAAGGCCGGGCACAGAGGATATGGCAGGCCTATAGCGGCGGTGTTCCGATTGTCCAAAGCGGTGGTGGAAACCACCCACCAAGAACTTACGGAAGCGGAATCCCCGGCGCTGATCCCATGCCGGCCTGGCTGACAATGGCCCAATTTGCTGACGGCCAAGTAAAGCCGGAAAATAAAACACCTCCGGCAACTGATTACCGGTGGCCGGCGGATATTGTTTCGGAGCTGGCCGATGTTAACCTAACCACTGATATCCCGGATGAAGGTCTCCGACTCAATTCAGGTGTAAAAACCGATCGGCGGTTTACGACCGATTTTTCCAGCCAGCCCAAGGAACACAAGGAGGGCACTGGTAATTTAAAATTAATTTTAACTGATTTAACCTTCGGCTCCGAAGTGCTTTCCGCCCACTCCGAGTGTTTGCGGGAACTGGAACCGGAACCGGCTGTCATTATGCACACCAGCGAGGCACATAGCTTGGATTTAGTGGATGGCGATTCGGTTTCCATCCAAACTGAAAGCGGCAATCTTGAAGCAAAACTTAGGGTTGTTGAAAACATGGCCGCCGGAGTGCTGGTTGTTCCCCGGCACCGCAAGCTATCCTGGCAGGTTTTTAAAACCGGTGTGTCAAGTATCGGCCGAGAACAAATCCAAAAAGTGGATATATCTCAATAATGTTGATGGGTTCGTAAAATGTGAGAATTTCGATTTTTGTTCATTGTAACCATTGAAATTACAAGCCCTGAAATTTTATTTTTATCCTCTTTGCGGCCATATAAATGTTGCAGCGAAGGATTTTTAACAACAAATAACGGGCCACAAACAACTAACTTTCTATTATGGATTGGCTGATCGGCTTCATACTTTTAATCATTAAACTGGGCGTGGTCCTGATCGCCCTGCTATTGGTGGCCGCCTATCTCGTGCTGGTAGAGCGCAAGTTTCTTGCGCGACTGCAAATTCGTTATGGTCCTAATCGGGCCGGAAAATTTGGGCTATTGCAGCCTATCGCCGACGCGATTAAGATGATGGTCAAAGAGGACCTCGTCCCGGGAGCAGCCGACCGCATGATATTTTTGCTGGCACCGGCTGTGGTGGCTTTTACCGCCCTTTTGATGTTTGCCGTTGTCCCGTTCGGCAGTGATTTGACGATCGCGGGCAAAAAAATTCCCATGGTGATTTCAGATCTTAATGTGGGGCTTCTTTTCGTTTTTGCGATGTCTTCCCTGGGGATCTACGGAGTTGCCCTGGGCGGGTGGGCCTCCAATTCAAAATACAGCCTCCTGGGTGGTATCCGCGGTGCAGCCCAGATGATCAGCTATGAGCTTTCGTTGGGCCTGTCGCTGGTGCCGATTGTCATGCTGGCGCGATCCTTCAGCCTGGTGGATATTGTCAATGCCCAAGCCGGTTATCCCTTTATTTTGGTGGCGCCGATATCGTTTATCATTTTTATCATCAGTGCTATGGCAGAGAGCAAACGCATTCCTTTCGATCTTCCCGAGGCCGAAAACGAACTGGGTGCGGGGTATCATACGGAATACAGCGGCATGCGCTTCGGGCTTTTCTTTTTAGGTGAGTATGTGCACATGCAGGTTCTGGGCGCATTGACGGCCGTTTTTTTCCTGGGCGGCTGGCGCGGTCCGTTGCTGCCGCCGGTAGTATGGCTGTTTTTAAAAATCATTCTGATCGCATTGGTCATGATTTGGATCCGCGGCACTTTGCCGCGGCTGCGCTATGATCAATTAATGGCACTGGGCTGGAAGGTACTGATTCCAGCCGCACTCATTAATATACTGATAACTGGCGCAATATTGCTGATTTAGGTTATTTGTCTGTCGTCAGTGGTCCGTTGCTGCGAATGTTTGATATGGAATGGCAACTGACATTGCAGTATTGATTATAGATAAAACACATCCACAAATCGGTTAAAATCAGTTTGGGCACTTTATGGTGTTTCCAATCCAGAAATGCGGATTTTTGTCCAAGGTCAAGGAAATCAAGCGTTTGTGCGGAGACG
>CALZJV010000091.1 GCA_945787595.1 uncultured Desulfobacterales bacterium
TCCTTATCGGCCTCACGGCCAAAGGTCATGGTTCCCATACACAAGCTTGAGACCTGGATGCCGGTTTTTCCTAAAAAGCAGTATTCCATTTTTGGCTCCCTTCTGCTATATGTTCCCAACCCGGACAAGCCGGAATTGAGTATTGACGATTGAAGATTGAAGATTTATGGTATCGCTTCGCTCTGTCTTTTCTAATTAAATCGATAGAATTGCTTAAATATACAATCTGGCTATGCCATAAATCATGTGCAAATATGATGTGATTTCAATAAATTGGTACTAAGTACATGCGATTTACTGTAAAGATGAGGGGTAACCGTTCACAGGTTCAGAGTTCAACGTTCAGGGTTAAGGACAAAAATTAAAAACCCGAAGTCCTCGTTAAAAAGGCTCATTTTCCCAAATAGTTGCCAATTTGAATCCGAATTTTGGATTAGGCTTGACGAAGCTGACGCTTTTCTCGTAAATACGCATCCCAAATGCAGTCCAGGGACGAGAATGGAACCCCTGGCCCAGACCTGGCATGTCAAGATGTGGTGGTGGAAAGCCAATCCCATAGAATGTGAAAGCAATTTCATAGACACATCACGTCGCGCTCTCCGAGGCGTAGGCTACGAGCCCGCTTCCAGCCCGTAGGCTTACAGGCCGGAGGGGAGGCCAGGGCAGGCTTGAACCTTTGAACCCGTGAACGCCTACAGATATAGATTTGAAATTCAAAAAAGGTTGACCCTCACGGTTAACCGGTTGCTTCGATTATTGTATTTTGCAAGGGGGATTTGACAACATGTCTGAGAAGAAACGAAACGTTGCCGTGGCTGGCGCAACCGGTGCGGTTGGCAATCAGATGATCAAGTGTTTGGAGGAGGCCAACTTTCCGGTCAGCTCCCTCAAGCTATTGGCATCTACCCGTTCTGTGGGAAGAATGCTACGATTTAAAGGTGAATTGATTGCAGTCGAAGAACTCGCCGAAGATTCTTTCAAAGGTATCGACATTGCCCTTTTTTCAGCCGGTGGCGGCACCAGTGAACGGTTTGCTCCCTATGCCGCCAAGGATGGCTGCGTTGTCCGCCTGGCGGATGGATCCGGATGTCCCGCTGGTGGTTCCGGAGGTTAACCCGCATGCCATCGCCAATTATACGAATAAGGGTATTATCGCCAATCCGAATTGCTCTACTATTCAAATGGTTGTAGCGCTGGATCCTATTCACAAAAAATACCATATCAAACGAATTGTGGTGTCCACATATCAGGCGGTATCCGGCACGGGGAAAAAGGCCATCGATGAGCTTTTTGACCAGACCCGCGCAATGATAAATTTTTTGGACTATGAAAAAATGGTTTATCCCCATCGCATCGCCTTTAATTGCCTACCCCATATCGATACGTTTTTAGACAATGGATATACCAAAGAAGAGATGAAAATGGTCCATGAAACCAGAAAGATTCTGGAAGACGATACAGTTGGGGTTACCGCGACAACCGTGCGGGTTCCGGTATTTTACAGCCACTCCGAGTCCGTGAATGTGGAAACCAGAGAACCCATTTCCGCATCGCAGGTAAAATTGCTTCTTGGAAAGGCACCAGGGATTAAGGTGATGGATGATCCGGAAGAAAATCTTTACCCCCTTGCAACTGACGGCGCCGGTCAGGATCTAACTCTGGTAGGCCGAATTCGCGATGATGAATCCGTCTCAAATGGAATTAACATGTGGATTGTTGCAGATAATATTCGAAAAGGAGCGGCGACCAACGCAGTACAGATCGCTCAGATTCTGGCGGACGAATATCTATGAGAATTTTCGATTGAAAAAGGAGTATGCCTTGGATCGAGTACCGGTCACCCAAGAGGGTTATGAAGCTCTTAAAAAAGAGTTGGAGAAATTAAAACGAGTTGAACGCCCTCAAAATCTTAAAGCAATTGAAGAGGCCCGCGCGCATGGTGATCTCAGCGAAAACGCGGAATTTGCAGCAGCCAAGGATCGCCAGGGATTTATCGAAGGACGGATCGGTGAATTGGGGTTCAAGTTGGCCAATTCTGACATTATCAATCCGGATAAGCTGCCCAAGGACAGAGCAGTGTTCGGCCACAGAGTGTTGCTCGAAAACATAGACACCGGTGAAGACGTAGAGTATCAGCTGGTGGGTCCGGATGAATCCGATATTGAGCGAGGACGAATTTCAATTTCTTCACCCCTCGGCAGAGCCATTTTAGGGAGAAAGCCGGGAGACGAACTGACAATCGTGGTGCCGGGCGGAAAGCGCGTGTATGAGTTGGTGGAGATTATATAAGTTTAGGTCTCTGAATTGATATTCTGCTGCGGCAGGAAAAACACATAATTTCTTCGAGGCTCACCACTGGTCCTTGAAGATGGAATGATTGGGATAATGGAGGTATGTTGTGGCCCGTATTACAATTGAAGATTGCCTGCGCAAAGTGAATAACCGATTTTTAATCGTTAACATGGTTGGCAAACGGGTGCGACAGATCCGTGAAGGATCCGATTACCTCGTCAGCTCACCGAAAAATGAAGATATAGTCGTTTCACTGAGAGAAGTTGCTGCCGGAAAAGTTGTATCCAAAAAAAAAGCAGATGTGCCGGAAGAATAAACGCCTGGCCTATCATCAGCGTGCAGAAAATAGCAGGTAACCTCAGCGGGGTTGCCCCCAATGGTGTTTGCCCTTATAAAAAAGCGAAAATCAGGAGGACTTCAGACCCTGTGTTGTTCCGCCAAAGGCGGACTTCACCCATGACGCCTTGGCTCTGAAGTCCTCCGACTTTTGCAATGTTAGGGTATATTAATTACACGACCTGGATCTTTGGAATCTCTTTGCCGAGCGAACGTAATTCATACAAGGCGCTGAACAGAGCCATGGGAAAGGCTTTGCATCGCTACCAGATGATATCTGACGGTGATCGAATTATTGTGGGCGTCTCAGGTGGCGCGGACAGTCTCAGCCTGATGTGGATGTTATCCGAACGTCGAGCACGAATCCCGATAAACTATGACTTGTTTGCTGTCTATATCGATCCTGGTTTTGAAGGCAGTTTCGCCGAAGCACTCGAAGCCTATTGCGAAAAACTTGGATTTCGCCTCAGGGTTGAATATACGGATTACGGGGTCCGTGGGCACAGCTCCGATAACCGGGAGAATCCATGTTTTTTATGCTCCAGACTTCGTCGCAAGCGCCTTTTTGAAATTGCGGATGAATTAGACTGTCGCAAATTAGCCTTGGGCCACAATAAAGATGATGTGATTGAAACCCTGTTCATGAACATCTGCTATGCAGGTGAAATCAGTACGATGATGCCGTCCCAGACGTTTTTTCAGGATAAGTTTACCCTGATTCGCCCCCTGGCGTTTGCCGACGCGGGCTTGATCCGGCGTTTTTCCCGAGATCAAAGATTTCCGGATTTTGAAAATCCCTGCCCGACTGCCAAAATTTCAAAACGCCAGGAAATAAAATCCCTATTAAATCAGCTTTATCGTAGCAATAAAAAAATCAAAGGGAATATTTTTCGAGCTATGAGTCATGTCAGGCTTGAGTATTTGCTAAAATCATGAAGGATGTCCAAAACCAGCCCGATTTTCGCAACATCCCCATCGATAAGGTGGGAATTAAAAAACTTCGCTATCCCATCACCGTTCGGGACCGGCGGGAGGGTTCTCAGAACACCATTGCATTAATCAATATGTTTGTGGATTTGCCCCACAACAACAAAGGCACTCACATGAGCCGCTTTGTTGAACTATTACACCTACTGCGCCCGGAAGTTTCCTTGCAAAATTTTTCAGCCATACTTGAAAACATGAAACAGCATTTAAAGGCGGCCTCAGCCCATCTTGAAATGACCTTTCCCTATTTTATTGAAAAGAATGCGCCTGTAAGTTCATCTCCGGGACTGATGGATTATACCTGCAGCATCATCGGAACTAGCGACCCAGCCGGAAAAGTCGATCTTGTATCAGAGGTTGTTGTACCGATCTCTTCGGTTTGTCCCTGTTCTCTGGAGATCAGTGACTGTGGTGCCCATAACCAGCGCGGCGAAGTATGTCTGAGCACCCGTTTCAAGAAATTCATCTGGATGGAAGATATGATCGAGCTGGTGGAGGCGTCCGCTTCCTGCGATGTCTTTTCTGTTCTGAAACGAGCTGATGAAAAATACGTAACGGAAAGTGCATTTGCCCATCCCAGATTCGTCGAAGATATTGTGCGTGATGTCGCTGAAAAGCTTAACGCGGATGATAACATCACCTGGTTTTCAGTGAGTGCCGAAAATTTTGAGTCGATTCACAACCACAGTGCATATGCAAGTATCACCTCTAATGGAATGACGAATGACGAATGACGAATGTCAAATTAAGGTATTTCATCAATTTGCGTGTTGCGAGTTACGGATTGCGGGTTTGTTCACAGAATTTTTTTATCTGACCTCTTGAGACCTGCAGCTTGAGCAGATCATCAATACCGAATTCAAAGGCACCCTCCAGGTATTCGTCCGAAAAATTATTTTCACCTTGAAAATTGACGTGATGCCGGGTGACGACAGATCCGTTCCTTATTGGAAAAATCTGTGATTTTTCCTCTAAAACTATCCCCCAACTGATCTCCATTTCACAATAAATAGACTTTCCCATATAAGCCGATTAACCGGCCTGCAGCTTTATAACTTCAAATTCGCCCGGTTTGACAAAAACGACTATATTGAATTCTTTCCCTTGCCCCAGGTTCAAAACGTTAGCCGCTTATCATCCTATTTTAATACAACCGGCCAGAAGCCGGTTTTTTTTTCCGTCTTTCATCTCTCCTGTTTCGAGCGTAGCCGAGGGATAACAAGTTTAAGTCCCATTTATGCCATTTGGCAAACTGCTAAATAAAGGGTATCTTTTGTGGAGCGAATTGTTAAAATAACGTTTAAATGACGGGGTGGGGCGGTGAAAAAACAGCTACAAAACGCTACACGAAATAATGTGGGCGACTTACCAATACGGCAATAATTATTTAGACAGGGTATGCTACGATTTAAGTGTTGTATTCACCGCTGAGTCGCAGAGAACGCCGAGAAGTTATATTATTTAAAACTCGAAGTAGAGGGGGCATCAAAAGATGCAATGAATGCGATTTTGCCCAAAGGGCTATTGTTTTCACTTTCTGACCTTGTTCACATCCTACTTCTTTTTAGCGTGGCTCAGCAGAAAGTGAAAAGGGAAAACTACCCTGCGTCCTTGGCGTCTCGAGCGCAGCGGGCGGTGAAAATATATAAACCACAAGCAGGCTAAGTTACATAAGCTTTCGCATAAAAGTAAAATGAGTCTAATTTTAAGAAATGGCAATCACCGGCGCTGTTTCTTTCACCGGCAACCAACGCCCACGGCGACGGTCGTCTCAACCCCAGAGTGATCAATACGGTGTTCAACGAGGTATGCAGCCTGGCCGGCGTCGAGGGTCACACGCCCCATGACGCCCGCCATGCCATGGGCCGGCACCTCATCGAGAAAACCGGCAATATCGCAGCGGTTCAAAGGCAGCTCGGCCACATCAACGCAGCCTATTCTATTCAGTACGCCAGGGTCACCGACCAAGAGCTGGCTGAGGCATTTGATGATCGCTGATCTGCTTTTCGGATGAATCATTTTAATCTCTTTGGCCACGGCTTCGCATTGCCGCTTTGCTTATTTCTTCTATATTTTTATCCGGCCAAAGATTTCTTTGCCATTTGGTGTAGTCAAAGGGCTCACGCATGATTAGAGAAATAAAACGTTCTGCTTGAACCTCTCCTAATTTGGCAATTAGGGCCTCGATGCCCTTTATTTTTATTTCGGTATCAGTTATCATTTTTGTTCCTCTAAAATTTTTAGAAATTCCAAAGGATTAATCACACTAACCTCTTTGTAGGTGGAGCATTTTTTAAGTATTTCATCATCAGTCGTCAGAAAATAGTTTGCCTTTCCCTCAATAGCACATGCGATATGCAATGCGTCTTTCGCTTTTAATCCAATTTCCGTCAACCCGTGTGTTCTGTTTAGAACAGACTCTTTCTCTTCAATATCAAGTTCGCCGAATTTTTTCCATTTTCTAATCGCGTTTTGTCTTTCTTCAAATGGGTTTTGTTTATTTTCAAAATCTAATATGTATGACCATATCAATTTTAAAGAGCCGTCTTTTATTCTCTCTTGAATATGTAATTTTGCCTCAGATTCCAATCTAATCCGTATTTGTGCCTGATCATCAAAGGGTCTGTTGAATGTGCAATTATCCAGATAAATTCTCATATCACTCCGATAATGACCTTATCGACTCATCTCTTCACGATTAATCTATGTATTGGAAAATTTTTCTGTGCTGAGCTTTGAGCATTATCGTGAAAATACAAAATAAAGTCAATCAATATTGAGATCCCTACGCTCACGGTAACGGCCGACTTAATTCCAGGGTGACCAACACGGTTTTCAATGAGGTGTGCAGCCTGGCCGGCGTCGAGGGTCACACGCCCCATGACGCCCGCCATGCCATGGGCCGACACCTCATTGAGAAAACCGGAAATATCGCAACCGTTCAAAGGCAACTCGGCCACACCAATGCGGCCTATTCAATCCAGTACGCCAGGGTCACCGACCAAGAACTGGCTGAGGCGTTGGATGATCGGTGATCTGCTTTTGAACTCTCTTCAGTGGCCTTATATAGCGGTTGTCAAAAAAACGTTTTGTTTTTCGAACGTTTTTTTCTACAACCACTTATACCAACCTTCCGTATTTCAGAGCTTATTTTTGAAAAGAGGTGCAATCAGGCTATTTTTTTCTGAAGGCAATTTGAAAAACCCACAACCCGAATAAACCGGGAAAAATAAATCACAAATAATATCCAATTCAGATAAATTCTCAAAATAAGACTGGAATTGATATGAAATAAAACATATGTTATCAATAAATAACCCAAGACTCGGGGTGTTTTCATCACGAACTTCTTTAAATAGCGGATTGAATATTCGGAAAAAAATAGAAAAAAGAAACTAAATAGAGGTATTAAGATGAATACTGAAGATCTGTTATCACGGATTACAATAAATCCAAATGTCATGGTTGGCAAACCAACTATAAGAGGCATGAGAATTACCGTGGAACAAATTTTGCGTGCTTTGGCGGGCGGTGTTACAGTAAATGAATTGCTTCAAGATTATCCAGACCTCGAACAGGAGGATTTGCAGGCTGTATTTGCTTATGTCGCTAATCTTGTCGACGAAGAACAGGTTTTTCCAGTAGAGATTTCCGCATGAGTGCCAGTAAATTAAAATTCTTGGTTGACGTTGGTGTTGGGAAAAAAGTAGAAGAATTTTTGCTTGAAAAAAAATATGATTCAAAAGCTGTGCGTTCATTAGATCAAAGTATGCCGGATCAGGAAATCATTCGTTTGGCGGCTTTGGAAAAGCGAATAGTAATAACAATGGATAAAGATTTTGGTGAGCTGGTAGAGGATGCTACAGGCTCGGAGAAGCAACAGGTGATAGCTAAAATTTTAGCACAATACGCTGATAATATGAAAAATAATTTTTGTGTGTATCAAAATAAGAAATTCAGATTCAGAAAACTAAGTCGAGCAAAATAGCGGCGCCATCCGTTGTGTGATCAGTTAGCAGCTTAACTTCTCGCCTGAAGAAAAATTGATCTTCCAACCAGCTTTGCTTTTATATCTTCTTGAGCGGGCTTATATCAGGAGATCCTTTCCTACTGACAATTTGAAAAGCCCCGTTAGTCTATCTGAATCGTAAATCAGGGCAAAAAGATATTTTTTGCCCTCCTCATTTGCGATATACGGGGCGATCTGGATTAGTAGAAGGTAGGGGTTGAGCTTTTTTTTCTTAAATTTCCCCGGCTTGGGAGGGTTCTTTCCGTCCCAACAAAGGCACCAGAAGTCCCAAAGCTTTTTGAGAAACTCATGGAGAACTCGGACTACCGGGCGCTTACGCCACTCTTTACTTCGAATATTAATCCTTATAGGGTATTCACGGTTGATTTTGAAAAGCCATCCTTTCTTATGGCAGCATGAGCCAGTTTATGGTTTTTATTAAAGGTCGCGTTGTTGCCCCAAACGGCAGCTATGTTTCTGTTGGTCCTAAGGGGGTACCCCTGCTGGAAGGCCAAGGCGTCTAATCGTCAGCAGTGTGCCAACGGACCTCCAGCTTCGGATGGTTATCAACTGAACACCGCTACAAACCATATATTCAGAACGCCAGGTTTCAGCCACGCCTGGAAGCGGGAGCGTAGCGGACGCTGTAAGCCGTCGGCGGCGAACCTTTGTTGACTGGCCCTCCACCACTCAGATGTTGAAAACCGTCCTTCCACTTTTTCCATTCAAACAATCACTCACCTTGTAGTTCTTTTGCTTTTTCCTCAGCAGGAGCAATGACACTCTGTTCAAGTGAGGTGATTAGATCTTTAAGATCTCTATACCTATGTATTGCAAGAACCCACGGATACCGTTCAATGTGATCATACATTCCCCAAGATTCATGTCCATTTTGTAAGATTGGCTGAACAGGAAGAGATGGCAATTGCTCGACGATTGAGACGAGTTCCTGAGGAATGCTTTTTGGGTCCGTTATGTCTGCAATGACGAAGCGAGACATGCGAGCAAGCGTTGTAACCGTCTCATGTGTGTCGCGTGTGGACGCCGGATCAAAATCAAAAAGGATAGGCAGCAGGTCGTGCTTACGGAGATCGTTGCGTATTGCATCGAGTACAGCTTTTCGCTCTGGAACAAAACGTCCCAAGATCAGCACAGCTTTAGTGCTAATCGTTTTGATAATATCCCGGAGCTTCTCGTTGTTTAAAAGTAGATAAATTAACTGGGCGACTTCCAAATTGTCAACCGTGACTCTTTCTCTTTCTACATATTTACTCGTGACGACAAGATCTGTCTGAATGCACCCGTCTAGATGCAGGTCCCATGCAGAGGTTCCATAGACGTTGCAATTACTTAGCTGCGCTTTTGCCAGATTGGTCTTCACTAGCTGGGCGGTCTGCAACTGAGTATTGCTAAGACAGGCTCCGCTGAGGTTTGTCATAAACAAATTGGCCGACACAAGAAACGCTTCTGTGAGATTCGCGTCCCTCAGATCAGCCGTGCTGAGGTCGGCTTTATACAAATCTGCCTGGCTAAGATTCGCTCCGTTGAGTTTGGCGTTAAAAAGATCCGCGCGGATGAGGTTAACTTCGCTGAGGTCGGCCTCACGTAGATCGGCTTCACGGAGATTAACGCCTTCAAGCCGCACTCCCGTGAGAGCCTCGCCACCTAAATTCACCCTGCTAAGGTTCGCTCCCTGAAGACCTGCTTTGATGAGTTTCGCGCCACGGAGGTCCGCCTGACAAAGATCCGCATGATTAAGATCCGCTTCATAAAAGTCCGCTTTATACAGCTTAGCATCGTGGAGAATTGCATGCCGGAGCTTTGCCCCATGGAGACTCGCCTCTCGGAGATCCACACCGCGGAGTTCCGCCCCGCTGAGGTTCGCTCGACTTAGATCTGCTCCACAGAGATCGGCCATACCGATTTCCGCTTCACGAAGGTCTGCTTTCATGAGATTAGCCTGGCTCAGGTTGGCTCCAAAGAGATTAACCCCGTAGAGTTTTGCTCTACTAAGATCCGGCTGTACATCAGGATTATTCCGCCGCCACCGATTCCAGGCTATTGCTCCCTGCTCGAGAACCTTCAGATGTGCCTTGCTAGCCACCAGTCGCACCCCTTAATTAAGACTAGAATCTTGGTATCGATCACTCGAAGCGAAAAGTAACCTCTCCTTTCTCAGTTACGTGGCGCCTAACATTAACCGGTATCTCAATATTTTCTGGTTGGGATGCCCACCAATATGGCAAGGATGGCCTCCATGGATAAACCTTCCCACTCTGACTCCAGCGGTATTGGGCGCTTTTTACTAACTATCCGAACTGCCTGGATAAACGCAGGATACCGGAAAGACAAAGGCGCTGGTATGTGAAGCGTGTCGAGGCGTTCATTAAGGCGTAATCTGGTCGCAAGTTCGAGTCTCTTTAAAGATAGGACATTGCTTTTTCGATGCATATCAAAGGACAATGGTGAATTGTGTACCGGCTTCAGCTTCCGTCTTCACTGAAGCTATGCTGCGACAGGTCCGACTTCGCTCTAAGAGCTACGACGGGACAAGATAGCCCAACATATTGAGGCATCAATTAAACGGAACCAATAACTATCCAGATAACCAAAGCGGGCTTTATTGTCAACATTGATTTTTTGACGTAGAATTGAGCATTTAGGCAAATTTGGGTCTGCCTCCGGCGGATTTGCCCGCGGCTGGATTTATTAAAGGTAGGTTTCAATAGGGAAGCATAAAAAGCCGGGGTGTATTTCCAACGGACTGCGCTGGTATCGGGGTGAGGTGATTTTGGCGGCATTCGTGGAGTCGATAGTGAATCAAGTGGTAAACAAGCGCTTTTGCAAAAAACAGCATATGCAATGGACGCCGAAAGGAGCTCATCTGTTGCTGCAAATACGAACGGCCGTACTCAACGATGATCTGGAGGCCGTCTTTCGCACGTGGTATCCCGGTTTTAAAGACGATACGGAAAACAGGATGGCCGCTTAGCGCACCCCGGTTTTTTATGCTCCCAGGAATTAGGAGAGTGGAAAAAACCGGGGGAGCTATGCAGTCGTTTCTATTTTCCCACTTGTTGGCCAAATGCCGGCTACATGGCCCAAAAGTAGCGTAGCTACCGTTTGCCGCAATCTGTGCTAACTATAAGAATATTTGGACAATCCTTGCGCTATAAATTTTGATGCGTCTCTGAACATAATGATAAAAGTTCTATAATGCAAAGTAATACGGAACAAATATTTAAACGGGAAAACGATCGATCACTCGATCGTATTCTTTCTGTGCATCTTTGATAGGGTCCAATTAAAACATAGCTGCGTTTTCACGCAATATATATTCTCTAAATCAAAAACGCACTGGAACTTATAGCTATTTTTGGGTAACACTGCCGCATATATTGCCATTTTACAGGCAAAAATCACTTTAAAACTTCCGGTTTCCGCTATTCTCGGAAGTTTAGATCGATTAACGGCATGGAATATACTCTTTCAACTTCACATAAAGATGAAAAACACCCCGCCGGCCCATTGACTTGAGGAAACAGTTCCGGTTCTTTTCTTACGAAACGGAAGTTTTGTTACGTGAAAACGCAGCTATGTTTCCACTGGGCCAACTTACAAAAGGTCTCAAAAAGCTGAAGCAACGTATTGATCCTTATTCCGGTTTTTTACACCGTTGCTACTCGCACCCCTCATAGTGCTATAAAATAAACTTGGCATTTGGCCGAGAATCGAGTGACAGAAAATTTATCATTTTGGCATTATTTCATTAATTTTCAATAATTTATACAACGTCAGATAATAAACATTAAGTAAACTATTTTATGGTCATAGGCTTTATTACTTAATATTTCAGTATGTTATCTCCTCTTGCCATTAAGTTTGGATTTAAGGTTATTCAAATACATAAAGGTCACGACTCTCCTCGGCTCAAGCATCATTTCTTTTCCGGTTGCAGGGTTCCCTTCCTCGTCTCCCCTGCTTTTCT
Organism: uncultured Desulfobacterales bacterium; assembly: GCA_945787595.1. The sequence continues at coordinate 11,613 of CALZJV010000091.1, forward strand.
CTCACACAGAATTGCCCAGAGCCACTAACCAAAACATCCTCACTGGATTCCAGGTATCTTTTGATAAGCTCCAAGAAAGTTTCAACCGTTTCAGCTGATTGTTTCGTTATTTGATCAAAAGGCAAGATTCTTTTCCGCCACCGGCGGATCAATCTTCAATCTTCATTCCAAAAGATCATTTCAAAACTCTCAGCAATTTGCGCATGATCGGTTTAGTCGATTTGCCGGGTGTGTTGATCATTACAACATAGCGATACAATCCGCCGTTCTTATCTGCAATGTAACCTGTGCGGGTGCTGATACCATGGAGTGTGCCGGTTTTATAATACTCGCGCCCCCTTTTGGGCATGAGCTGGTGATGAGGTTCGAACTCGTCGAGAACACGAAGCATGTGATGCGCCGAAACCCTGTTTTGCCGTGAGATTCCGGAGCCTTCAACGATTGACATATTTTTGACCTGCAAAACCTTTGCTGAATAATCCAGGGCGGCAGCTACACCCTTATCAAGGTTGCCGGGCGGACCCAAGGCCTCGATCCCGGAAGTAATGAATAGCTGGTTCGTGGTAAAATTATTAGAATGCTCAAGAAGCTTTGAAATAATTTGTTCCAGAGAAAACTTCGAAACATATCGATAGATGAGTTTATCCTCGGTTTCATTCACCCGTCCCGCTGCCACCGTCCCGCTAAATTGTATCCCATGCTGTTTAAGGAAATACTGGAAGAGTTTACCGGCGTAAATGGTGTTTTCATTTCCGAGGTGGGACAGTACAAACCTTCCGTTTTTCAAGCTGCGCGCTTTGATCTTTTTTGCCGCATACGGCAGCAGGGGTGTTTGCGCTTCGGCACTGATATAGCCGGATCTGGTACGTCTAAAGAAAACAGTGTTAAAATTGACACACAGCGCTCCATTCGGAGCATCATAAGGCTGCGAGGATGAACTGATGCCGGGAATGGTCAGTGGTTGGTTGAAATGGGAATCATCGACAACCAGATCATTGATGGCGATAGAGCTTCCGATCAACTCGGAAAGTCGGTCCGAAATTTCGTTGACGATTTCCGAAATTAAAAGGGGATCACCAAATCCCTTTATTTTTAGATTTGAATGTTTGTCCAGATAAAATTCAGTGGTGTAGCGAAAATCCGGGCCTAGGTAATGAAACGCACCCAGCGATGTTAAAAGCTTAAGAATGGAAGCAGGCACCAATTTTTTGTGCCCATTTTTTGAAATTATAATTCGGCTTTCAGAATCTGCAACTAGCAGGGAATCATTGGGCCCGATGAGCGATGTTACTTTTTCATTTCCATCGGCGCCGGCACTCGGTGTGACCTTGATGAGCATCAGCACCCAGCACAACAGCAGCATGCATACCATTGTCCAAATTAGGGCTGTAAATGAGCGCAGCGATGACTTCAGGGATGGGATTTTTTGCATGCTTTTTAATCACAGAACTCGTAATTTACTATAAAAATCCTTTTTTGGGGACATTATCGGGCATGATGAAACCTTCTCCGAGCATCGGGTTCAGGTGTCGGGTGTCAGCCCGCCTTGGTGCGATGAGACAAATTTTTACCGTTCACTTCAGGAGATTCTAACAATGTCTTATCTGCCAGATTCATACCAAGTTAGGTCTGGGCCAGGGGTTTCAGGCCGGTTCTCGCATTTTCACTCCTGACACCTGACACCCGAAACCTGAGTGCAAATGTCTAATTTTCATTCAATCCCACAACAGTTAAAGAGTCACAGCCATTTTCCAAAGCTTAAGGACGATGTCTATATCAACGGCTTTCCAAGACGAGGGTAACCGGTCCATCATTAATTAAGGTGACTTCCATGATGGCCTGAAAACGACCGGTTTCAACTGCTATTCCAAGCCGGCGCACCTGTTGGACAAAATACTCGTAAAGCTCCGCCGCTTTCTGCGGACTGGCGGCGGCGGCGAACGAAGGCCGACGTCCCTTGCGGCAGTCCCCCAACAGAGTAAATTGTGAAACCACCAGCATTTTGCCGCCGATCGACAGCAAGGATCGGTTCATTTTGGCATCATCATCTTCAAAAATTCTTAAATTGACGATTTTATTGGCTAGATAGTCGGCATCTGATGGGGTGTCTCCTTTCGAGACCCCTAGCAATACCAAGAGACCCTTGTCAATCCGGCCGATAATTTGATTGTCAACATTTACCGAGCTTTTTTTCACTCTCTGGACGACTGCACGCATGACTTAATCATAAGGGAGGATCAGTTGAAAAGACTGCTGAAACGCGAAATAATGGTCGTTAATATTTAAGCTAAGCGGTTACGGGTTCTGGGTTCTCGATTCAAAGGTTACAACCGAATGATACTGCTTAAAATTTTAACAAAATCCGGGATATCTGTCATTCTCCATGGCGTGAAACAAATTTCCATCCGGATGAAGAAACGATCCCTCTGATATGAGTTGTCTGGATTTTTTTCACCCGGAACGCTGAACCTTGAACCTCTCAACCTAAACAATAAATTATTGTACTAGCTACCGAGCAAATCTGCAAACGGATTGTTAAAGGGGGTGTTTTTCCTTGCGATGTTTCTGTTCGGTATTTTCGGATTTTTTGATTTTGGTGCCGGTTTAATCTTCTGCGACAATTTGCCGGGAACTTTCTTCATGGATAGGGAAATCCGATTGCGCTCCAGATCCACCTGCACAACTGAAACTTCCACTTTTTGCTGCACCTTGACGACATCAGCAGGGTTTTTGACATATTTGTCCGCTAGCTCGCTGATGTGAACCAGACCGTCCTGATGAACGCCGATATCGACAAAAGCCCCGAAAGCGGTGACATTGGTTACAATTCCGGGGAGTTTCATGCCGCTTTTCAGGTCGGATATTTTTTCAATATCACCAGCGAAGGCAAAATTTTCAAACTCCTGGCGCGGATCACGGCCGGGCCGGGCCAGTTCCTTGAGGATATCTTTTAAGGTCGGAATTCCGACCTCATCCGTGACATACCGATTAATATCGGTCTTTTCCCTCAATTGCGGATTTTTCATCAGCTCCATCACCGTGCACCCCATCTCGACGGCCATGCTAGATACAATATGATAACTTTCAGGATGCACCGCACTTGCATCCAACGGGTTTTCGCCCTCTCTAATTCTTAAAAACCCGGCGGCTTGTTCGAAAGCTTTGGGACCCAATCTTGGGACTTTTTTTAACTGGGCTCGGGAAGCAAAGGGACCATTTTGTTCCCTGAATGCTACGATGTTTTTAGCCAGTTGAGGGCCTAATCCGGAAACATATGTTAATAGCTCAACACTGGCCCGGTTCACCTCAACACCGACGCCGTTCACACAACTGACGACGGTATCATCCAGAGATTGTTTCAAATCGGATTGGTCGACATCATGTTGGTATTGCCCGACACCAATGGATTTTGGATCGATTTTTACCAGTTCAGAGAGCGGATCCATAAGTCTTCTGCCGATGGAGATTGCCCCTCGGACAGTGAGGTCGAGATGCGGGAATTCTCTACGAGCCGTCTCCGAGGCGGAATATATCGATGCACCACTCTCATCAACCAAAATGACATTAACTGTCCGATCAACGTCAAGATCCTTGATGAAGGTCTCCGTCTCTCTTCCGGCAGTTCCATTTCCTACGGCAATGGCTTCAATTTGATAACGGGCCAGGTGATTTTGAATTTTATGGGCCGCATCCCGGCGTTGTTTTTCGGATGTATGAGGATAGATGGTATCATGGTGTTCGACCGTTCCCTGGCGATCCAAGCAGACAATTTTGCAGCCGGTGCGATAACCGGGATCAATACCCAAAATTCGTTTGGAACCCAATGGTGCGGCCAAAAGCAGTTCGCGCAAATTGGCTGAAAACACCTTGATCGCCTCCATGTCTGCCCGTTCTTTGGTGGCCAGTCTGATTTCGGTTTCCATTGATCTGGACAACAGCCGTTTGTAGCTATCTTGTACGGCAAGTTTTACCTGGGCTGAATCTTGGCCATCTGTTTTTACGAAGAGTTCTTCAAGAATTTTAATGGCCTCATCTTCCGGCGGACCAATGGATAAATTCAGAATATTTTCTTTTTCACCACGACGCATGGCCAAAATCCGGTGGGACGGCGCTGTGAGCGCTGGTTCTTGCCAGTTAAAATAATCCCGGTACTTTGCACCGGTTGATTCTTTTCCGTGAGACACGCGGCTGTATATGATCGCGCCTGAAAAATACAGCTGACGTAGTCTGGTGCGTGCTTGCTGATCTTCATTGACCCACTCGGCAATAATATCCCTGGCGCCCCCAAGGGCATCCTCGATGGATTCAACATCTTTTTCCGGATCGATAAAATTAGCAGCGGCAGTAAGGGGATCTGCACCATGTTGCTCGAAAATGAGCCTGGCCAGGGGGTCGAGTCCTCTTTCCCGGGCGATGGAGGCTCTCGTTCGTCGCTTCGGTCGGTAGGGCAAATATATATCTTCCAGAATTGCCAGGGTTTCCGCTGCTATGACGCTTTCTTTGAGCTCTTCGGTAAGGTGTCCTTGTTCTTCCAATGATTTTAAAATGGACCCTCTGCGTTGGTCCAAGTCTCTCAGTTGCTGTAATCTGTCGCGGATGGCCGTAACCATCACTTCATCCAAACTGCCGGTTGCTTCTTTGCGATACCTGGCGATGAAAGGAATCGTCGCACCATCTTCCAGCAAAACGCCGACTGCATCAACTTGAGAATGTTTCAGGTGAAGCTCGGAGGATATTTTTTTGATATGTGAGGTGGCCATTTTTATGCACCTATGGTTTGATTTATGTTTGAAGTTGTGACTTACAGCGCTATTTTTCTTGGAAAAATTGACCCGATCATAATGGCATGACAACCGACAATGTCAAGATAAAGAAAAAATTAATTCGGAATCGAGCCATTAGCTTGGTGATGGCGTGCTATTTTCTTGAAGATAGTCCGTTTTTAGTATATAAATTAAGTGAGGGGTCGGGGAGTTTTCGGCGTAAACCCATGATTATAGCGGAATGGATGATCGCCACCGAAAACGGATGCTGTCTGAGACCATTAGGGATCGTTATGGATGAACAAGCTTTGCTCAGCGGCTTTTATTTAACATCCAATCGCGGCATTGCACACAATCTTCCGTTTTCATTTTGATTACTGTTCATTCATTACGAGGCCTTAGGGTCGAGTTCATGCGGTTTCGGTGGCGATTATCCATGCAGCGGATCGGCTCTGAGAAACTCCCCGACCCCTCAATTAAGTAATATGTGCTCACAATCCCAAAGATAGGATGGTGTGTAGTATCTACTCCAAAAGGAAGGCCCCATGCAATTTAATAAGTGGTTAGGGAAGCGATTTAGGAGAGATCGCAGTCTATATTATAAGCTAAATCTGATTTTCGGACTCTTTTTTTTGTTCCCAATCGCAGGTTTTATATTTTTCAGCATCAAGTATGACATGCTGGAGGATGAATACCTGCCATTTTTCTTTCTCGGCATTCTCATTTTCTCATTTATTGCCTTTAACATACTGAAGAATCTTTTCGATAAAATTGCCAATATATCCGAGACAATGTCATCAAACTACATCGCCGAGTTCGCGAATAACGAGGCCCAACCCGGCGCGGATGAGTTGCACGCGATTGTCAATTCCTTCACCTCCATTGAAAGGCAATTCAGCAACACATTTAAGCAGCTTGAGAAAAAAGCGTCCGAAATATCCATTTTAAAGGAGCTTTCAGAGTTATGTTATGTAACCTTCGATCCGGAGGAGATCCTTTATGTTACACTGGAACGTGCATTGCTGCTGACGAACTCAGATCTCGGCTCTATTTTAACCCTTGAAAAAGGCGGGGCCAAATCCTTTGTGGTAAAAGCCACCGCAGGTATGGGCAAATTTGTCAAGTCCGGCGATCGAATCGATTTTGATACCAGCATTGCCAAATACGCAGTCATTAATAAATCTGCGCTGGTGGTCGAGGATATTGAAAAAGATAAGCGTTTTGGGCGGACAAACGTAGCGCATTACGGGTCGAAGTCATTTGTATGCATGCCGATTAAAACCAGCAAGGAGATCATCGGCGTGGTTACCATTTCATCCAGAAATAATAACAGAATCTACACCCACAGCGATATTGATGTTTTAATGCCGCTGCTAAGTAATGCAGCGTTTACCTATGAGAACCTGCGCCTTATGAAGGAAAACGAGCAGGGGGCTGTTTATCATAGGTTTATTGAAAAGATCTTCAAGCTTTTCAACTCCAGTTTTAGGGACAGTGAGCTTATTCACGCCATCCTGACAGAGATCCACACTGTGGCTGCGTATGATCTTGCCGTTATAATGACCAAGCATGTGAGTAAGCCGGGTTACTTGAAGATTTCCGACTTTCTCAGTAACGGTCCGTCAAACATTGCGATTGACTCTTCCTATTCCTATAAGGACTCGATGATTGAAAAAGTCTTCAAACAGGAAATCCCTCTGGTCGTTGAGGATAGCGGTGAATTGACGAATTCGCTGGATCAAATCATTTTTCAGGAGCACGGATGTAAATCGTGTCTGCTGGCTCCCCTAAAAATGGACGGCAATATCACAGGCATACTGGCATTGGCGTCGAAAAAGAGCGGATCGTTCAATGAGGTTCAGGAACTTTTAAAATGGATCGCCAACGGGCTTTCGCTGGTTCTCGAGCGCAACCGGCTATCTGCAGCCGTCGTGAGGCGCAATCAGGAGTTGGACACAATACGCCAGATCGGTAGTGCCTTGGCATCATCGACCTTCGATATCAGTAAAGTTTTAAAATACACCATGGACATGATCCGCGAAGTCATGAATGTGGAAGCCGGTTCTCTCCTGTTTTTAGAGAACAATGAGCTTGAAATAGCCGTCGCCTTTAACATTAAAATCAAGTCCATGAAAAAGTTCCGTTTGAAGCTGGGACAGGGCATCGCCGGTTATGTGGCCGCCAGAGGTGAGGCTATTGTGGTCAACGATACTGAGAAATCATCCCACTTTTTCCCGGTGATCGACGGTGTATCGGGTTTTAAAACAAGTTCCGCACTTTGCGTGCCGATGATATCTCAGGGGCGGGTAATCGGCGTCATCGAGGTGCTGAACAAGATTAATGGTGAATTCAGCATCGATGATAAAGATTTACTCCAGGCCATTGCAACTTCGGTCTGTATTGCGCTGGAAAATGCGCGATTATACAAGGAAACCGTTTCAATGGCTGAACATGAACGGGACGTCCGTCAGATGTTTCAAAAATTTGTCCCCAAAGAGGTTTTGGATAAGATCATCCATGGCTCCGTCAACGGAAAGCCGATCATTGAAGAAATCAGAACCATCACTTTGTTGAACATCGACATCAGGGGCTTTTCGCAAACAGCCATGCAGATTGGTTCCCAGAAAACCGTCTCGCTGCTTAACAGCTTTTTCTCGGCCATGGGCGGTATCGTGTTCAAGCACCATGGAATTGTTGACAAATACCTGGGTGACGGGTTCCTGGCACTGTTTGGCGCTCCCGTTGCCAGCACCAAGGATGCGGATAATGCCGTAGCGGCCGCATTTGAAATGAAGCACTCACTTCCGGTCGTCAATAAATACCTGAAAGGGAAACTGGGCGTTTCCGTCACCATGGGGATCAGTATTCACACCGGTGAAGTTGTCGTGGGCAATATCGGCTTCGAGAAGAAAATGGACTATACTGTCATTGGTGATCCGGTTAATACGGTGTTCAGGCTGCAGAATCTGACAAAATCTATTCCGAATGGCATTTTGATCAGCGAAAATACCCTCCGTGCGGTGCGAACTCGCCTGGGCGTCGCCGAGGTTGAAATGACCGGGAATACCAGCAAAGAAGTCGGTCAGATGAAAGTATTTGAGCTATTAGACCGTCGAATGGAGAAAGCAGCGGTGGCTGCCGTGGCAAACTAAGGACTCGCGTAAAAGTAATTTCATATTTTAAGCGCCGATGCATCCCGCCTACCTGTGTCGTGAAAGCTCGGAATCCGCCGCGGCGGATTCCTGTACTTGCGCAGCTGGTCAGCCGGGTGCCTAAACGCTTAAAGTTGCGAACTGATTTTCATGCAAACCTTCATTGGGCCAAAATCAGCCCGCACGCATCCTGCCTGCTAAAAAAAATCCACGATGTATCCTTGACAAAATGTGCCGATAAAATTAGGGTTTAGCAACCACTCGCCTTTGCGGGTAAAATCTGTTTATTGGAGGATACCATGGTAACGATTCATTCTGCTACCCTGAAAGGGCAATTTCTTTTAGCGATGCCTAGTCTGGTTGATCCGAACTTTCATCAGACCGTTACCTGTATTTGTGAGCATAACGAAAGGGGCGCTTTGGGTATCGTTATTAACCGCGTCCATCATCTGTTGACCGCAAAGGATATATTTGAAGAATTGACCATTAAACATACACCCGCTGTCCACTCCATACCTATTCATCTGGGGGGACCGGTTCATGTCGGTGAAATCTTTGTGCTGCACGGCCCCCCCTTTACCTGGGAAGCCAGTCTGATGATTACACCATTGTTGGCCATGAGTAATACAAGAGATATCCTGGATGCTATCGCTATGGGCAGAGGACCCCGGGCCTTTATCATCACGCTGGGTTGCGCCGGTTGGGGACCTGGACAATTGGAGTCTGAAATCAAAGAGAATGCCTGGTTGAATTATCCGATTTTCGAGGAAAATATTTTCGATATGCCGATTGAAGCACGCTGGGAGGAAGCGGTAAAAAAAATGGGAGTTGACCCGGTTCTGCTGTCGAATATAGCAGGTCATGCATAACAGATTGATTCTTTAAACTATCCTTTAGCTTTAGCTTTGGCTTTAGGTTTAGGTTTCTTTTTTTTGAGGCAGATTTTATCTTTTCTGACGAAGGCGCACAGTTTTGGATTATAGTACTCTTTGCAATTCAATGGATTATATAGTGGGCACTCAGGATTTTTTTCGGACATAAATCTCTATTTTCCTTCCAAATTGGTTTCTTCAATCAGTTCTGCTTTCTATAACATGAAACCTCAGCTTTTACAAGGCATTGATCTGATTCCCAGGCGGGATGACCTGAACAGTAGCCAGCAGCCGCCGGGAGCACCAATTATAAATTGTGAATTGAGATTTAATTCGTGATCGAATTTACGAATCAGTGGACTAAATACTCAAACGATGGCATAACCCATTGCTTGCCATCAAATCGATATGATTTAGTATCGGGTCATAAGATATGGATACCTTCAGCACCCTGAAAAATGAAATTCTGAACATCAATCGCGATGTTTCTTTATTGTTTTCAACAGCCAAATCGATTCCCGGCATGGGGGATTACAGTTTCGGCGAATGGGAGAAAACCTGTGAACACCTCCCACGGCAACTTGCGGAAGAAACGATCCGAGTGGCGATTGTCGGACCGATCAAAGGGGAATACGTTAAAAGGGGTGCCGGTGTGATAACCTCCATTGTTACCCGGGTGCGCAGGGGTGAGCATCTTCGAGCAAAACTGTTTTTTAAATCCTGGGATGAAGTCAACGCAGAAATGGAACAGGCATTGGTGTTATTTCCTTCTTTGAGTTGGCGCTCCGAAAATGAAACGATCGATATCAGGCAGGAAAAAGAAAGAGATGAATTAAAGCTGGCGCTCAGCGAGCTAAGTGCCGATCAATTGATCACTCAGTATAGCCGCAACATCAACAATGTCGTATTGAGTTCATATCTCAAAGGATACGACAAGGTAAACAGCCTTGTGACCATGGAAAATGCGGTCAGACTGTATGAGGGCGATCGATTTGCCGATCATAAGGCTTTTGTTGGCAATGAGACACTGGCGGTATATTTGAAGGATGTTTTGCTTGAAATCAGTTCCGGCAATGTGGAAAGCAACATAGAAATTGCGGACTGCCAGGGCAGCGATTCATCCAACCCGCTGCATCTTGCCATGATCCAGGATTATTTACTGCTAACCCATCAGATTATTTACGTGGTGAGCAGTCGGACAGGCTTGCGAGAAGCCGATATCCGATTTTTATCGATGATCAAGAACATGGGAATCCTGGAAAACATCGTGTTTGTTATTAATTTTGATTTTAGTGAACATGAATCCATCGATGGCCTTAAATCCCTGGTAAATCGAGTTCGTGAAGAGCTTTCCATGCTCAAACCGGATCCGGATGTTTATACTTTTTCCGCTCTTTATAATTTGTTCGGCACCTATCAAAGAAGCCTTTCGGATAAGGACCGATTAAGATTTGAACAATGGACCGGCGAAGGAAAATTTGCTGAATTTTCAAACCGTGAAACCATCCTGTTTGAATCTTTTTTTTATGACCGTTTGGCCCGCAAACGATACACCCTGTTGCTGAAAAACCATATTGAGCGCCTGGGAGTGATCTTATCAGGCATTGCCGATTGGATCGGTCTCAATCGAGATGTGCTTACCCGGGATGCAGAAAGTATGACCAGCGCTCTGAAGAAAATTAGAAGCCACCAGCAGAGACTCGACCAGATAAAGTCTGCTATTAAAAAAACTCTAAATGGCGCCATATCGGAAATTAAAAAAGAGCTTCAACGTGATACCCACCATTTTTTTGATGGGCCATCCGGCAATATTGCCGGCGATCTTGAAAGTTTTATTCACGCATACACGTTTTCACCGGAAAAATATCAAGAAGGCCTTAAGCGTGCAGATTTTTCCCAAACCCTATACCTTGTATTCCAGGAATTCAAACAGTCCATTGATAAATATATAACAGAGACCATTAATCCTGAAGTTATTCGGTTTTTGCAGGCCAGGGAAAACCGTATCCGGGAATACTTTGCAGCTCTAATCGTTCCGTTTGACACCATGATCGAGGATGCATATGACGAGTTTAATGGAATGCTGGGTCGCAGCAAACTGTTTGCCGACGGGATCAATCCTTCAGGCTATAAACCGCCAAAGAGGGATATCGTCATAAGCGTCGACCGTGTGAGCCCCCCTCCGCTGGTGACCGCCATGCATTATTCGACTAAAATAAAAACCGAGGCCATTATGCGATTGGGATTATATCGGGTCATGAGAAACGTCTCAAATTTGTTTAGAAAATCAACCCATCGAGAAGGTCAGCAAACATTGCGGGCACTAAAAGACGCGATCCGACGGATGAAACGAGAAACCGGAAAGTCGGTGGCATTCCATCTCAAAGATTACCGGGAGAATTTAAAATTCAGATATTTATTTAAATTGGCGGAAGTTACTTCCGACGGTTTCGCTCAGATAGTGCTGGATCGCTTTCAGGCTCATTTCTCCGATCTTTCGGCAACTATGGAGCATATTGGGACAAGTCAAAACGATAAGGATAGGGCAGTGAATATTCTGGATGGGATGGATCAGAGCTGCCGGCAACTAAATAAGAAACTCGACCGGATTCGAAAGGAAATCGAGGAAGCGTCATAGGCCCTGCCTAGGCCCTTAGTCCTTCTTTTCTGACACCATGTTGTAAAGAAATGAAGGTTTGGGCAATTCACTATTGAATGAAGATTGTCGATTGAAGATTTAAGGTCCGCCTCCGGCGGGATCAATTATTATTAGAAAAAGATAAAAAAGGCAGAGCGAAGCGACATCCACAAATCTTCAATCTTCAATTTTCAATCATCAATAATACGCCTATCCCATCAGCTCTTGTAAGTGTTCCCTGGCAAATTGGATGGTGTCATCCAAAGTGAGTGCCATTTGATAGTAACGGATGGCTTTTTGTTTATCACCCATTTGACGGTAATTGGCGGCGATGTTTGCATAATCAATGGCAGAAGAAGGATCGAGTTCTATCACCTTTTGAAACTCTTCAATGGCTCTTTCGTGCTCTTTTAATTTAAAATGGCAGAACCCCATCAAATTGTAAATATCCGTCCTGCGGCTATCCAGCTTTTCTCCTTCCTGAAGATTTTTTAGGGCCTGGCGGTATTCCCCCATTTCTTTTAAGGCAACCCCCAAATAAGAATAAATGCTTGGAATGTCCTGTTTGGTGGGATTGAGCGTCAGCGCCCGTCGTAGACAGGCGAGGGCAGTCTTCGGTTCATTGATTGTCAAGTTGCAGGCGCCCAGGTAAAAGTGAACATAATACTTTCCCGGTAGCATTTTATCCATGGCCTTCAGTTCGAAAATGGCTTCCGCAGCTGGTTTGTTTTCAAAAATATGTTTGGCCGAAAACATGGCGACACTGGTTCCCAGTGATCTTTCTCTAAAATGAGCGCCGGGGATGATTGTATAAAAGGCAGGTATCGCAAGTTGAGAATGCATCGTATTTATTGCCAGCACTTCCATGTCATTTTCTGCCAAAGCAGAAAGGCAGTTGAAAATTTCAGTTTTCAAATTGTTGTCTGCAAGATAAGGTAAACTTTTGATATCTAACTCTTTTCCGGGGTTTGTCACGAAATCGGCTTCTTCGATGGTGTTAAATTTCGGCAGACCGCTGGCGACATAATTGGAGCCGGTGTTAAAATCTCCGGCCAGTTGAGCGACTTCGGTTAAGGCCCGGCTCAGGGCTTTTTGTGGATCCGGGGTGGTGCCCGCGGTCCAGACTATTTCGCTCAAATGCGGGAAAGTGGCCGGATCATGTGCCAGGACACCTACCGTGGGTATACCGGTATCCAGCGAAAAATCTGATATAAAGATGTTTACACCGGCATTTTTGTACTTTTCTAGCATTTCAACTACCAGCGGATCGGTGACCGATTGCGGCCGAATTGCAGGGACTTTTAATTTATTATGGCTGATGATGGATGAGGTGTGGCGCTCGACGATTTCGCAAATACCCTGGATCAGTGCTTCCTCCACGCAATTTCCGGCCGATGGCCCGTTGAACTCATTAATGGAAAAAAACCAGTCAAAAGGAATGAGAAGTTCCTTTTCCTGGGTGAGATTGTAACCATGGGTCCATTTTAGTGCTAGATTTTCAAATATTTTTCGGGAAAGCATCAAATCATCCGATTCATCGTGGACGGATTGGGCGATCATTTCAAAAGCGATGGCATCATCTTTGACATTGGTATATTTATCGATGAAAAAGTTATCCGGACTCGTCGCAAAACTAAAGAAGCTGAACCGTTCAGCCAGTTCCATGACGGCACTGGCCTCGGCCTGGGGGGGAGTACCGCCTTTGCCCATCTGTTTTTTTGTGCCGATGACAGCCGCGGCGTCATTGCCGCAGGTGCTAAAATAAATCGGGATGTTTAAGCGGCCATTATCGATGCGAATCGTATTTTTTAAAATATCAAGATCAATATTTTTTAATTTGGTCTTGAAACGTTTCACTGTTTCTTCCGGTGGCAGTATTTTATCCTGATCCAGAGTAAACCGTTTATAGGCATCTTTTAAAGTGATGGTGTGTTTCATCGAGTTTCTCCTGATGGTGTTATTGGCATAATCGTTCAGCATCTAAGATAAAACCGAATTCTGGAAATTCCAGTAGGATATTCAATGCGTTTTTCAATTGACCTTGTTTTGTTGATTTGATAAAGAAAATTGTTTATACGTGGGGATGTAGCTCAGATGGGAGAGCGCGGCGTTCGCAACGCCGAGGTCAGGGGTTCGATCCCCCTCATCTCCACTCATCCACTTAAAATCATTATATATATTCTGGTTTATCAACTTACAGCGCTGTATATAGCATACAGATAGGATATAAAAAACTTAACAGCTCAGCAGGCAATTGTATTTATTACCAGACAATTTGTAACCATTTCAAGCCATTTCGGCTCTTTATGAACGATGGCTCAGTCTTACCGGGCTATCTCAGAGTAAGTACGTGATAGTGCTTCATTCTGACCTCCTTTCACGGGTGGTTCATCGCTTGGTGGGCCACCCATTTTTTATGCTGCTATTTCTTGAAGGCAAATATCTGAAGACTCCGGAAGTTCATGAAATTTCATTGATTATTACTAAATATGGCTTATATTTTATTCCAACATTGAAAACCTGGTCCTCTGGGCCAGGTCAGAGAAGATTGGCTGTGCCGTAAACATATGCCGTGGAATGATGGAATACTGGAATGTTGGAATACTGAAGATCCGCGTTTGGCTAAATGAGATCTATTTTTATATGGAAGGCATGGATCAGAAAATAAAATCAGACCATCATCCGTTTTTGATTCCCAATATGCCATTTTTCCACCATTCCATTTTTCCACTATTCCGTGGGGGTCCAAGCACACCCCTATGGGGTGAGACCAAAGCCGGGTCCTCTGGGCCCGGATTCTTTACAAATTAATTCTGGAAAAGTTCGCCAGTCCAGGCGATCTCGGTTTCAAACTATTTACCTTAAAGAAGGATACCCTATATTCAGTATGAATAGAACAGCCGACATCGAAAGAGAAACGACAGAGACCCAAATAAGGGTTTCATTGAAGTTGGACGGAAAGGGGAAAACGGAGATATCCAGTGGAATTCCTTTTTTTGACCACATGCTCACCCTGTTTACCGTGCATGGGTTCTTTGATCTTATTTTGCATGCCAAAGGAGACATAGAGGTCGATTTTCACCATACGGTGGAAGATGTTGGGCTGGCACTTGGACAGGCAGTAGCGGAAGCCATAGGCGAGCGCAAGGGAATAAGACGTTACGGTCATGCCGTTACCCCCATGGATGACGCTCTGGCTGCTGTCACAGTTGATTTGTCCAATCGTCCCTTTCTGGTTTATAATACGCCGGAACCGGCTGTATCAGAGATTGGGCTCAGCCCCTCTTTGGCCAAGGAATTCTTTAGGGCACTCGCGAACCGAGCAGGCATGAATTTACATATCAATGTCTCATACGGAGAAAATGAACACCATGTAATTGAATCAATCTTCAAGGCATTCGGCCGAGCTCTGGACCAGGCTTCAGCCTTCGACAAACGGATTACCGGGGTTCGGTCATCTAAGGGCGTTCTGTGAACATAAAATGTTACGTTACCAATCATAGTTTGTTGTATTTATTTCTGCTTCAGCCCCTTATTATAACAAATTGATATAGCATAATAAACGATTGCCTAAAGTGATCTAAAGTGCCTAAAATGCCTAAAATTAAGGAAACGCTCCGCTCAATCTTTTTTAAAATTGACAGAATTCCACAATTTTAGCTCATTTTAGTCATTTTAAATCTTAGCTCATATTTTTTATAAAATTCAGCCTTTTGAAATTCAAATAGAATAATTTGCTCTGATAATGTGACAAATTCAAATAAAATATTTCTTTAAAAAATGCTCATTATACCCGCAGTTGATATTAAAAATGGAAAGTGCGTAAGGCTTGTTCAGGGACGTATGGAAGATGAGACGGTGTTCTCCAATGATCCAGTTGCCATGGCCCAAAAATGGGGCCTGGCAGGCGCTGAATTAATTCATGTAATTGATTTGGACGGCGCCTTTGAAAAAAGTCCGCAAAACATTGATGCCATTAAAAACATAGTCAAAACCGTCCATACTCCGATTCAACTTGGTGGCGGTATTCGCACTGAACGAACAATCCGGATGTTTCTTGATATGGGTGTAGACCGGGTCATTATCGGATCTGAAGCGATACATAATCCGCAATTGGTAGAGAAGGCCGCCCGGGATTTTCCCGGTCAAATCATAGTTGGTATTGACGCCCGCAATGGGCGTGTTGCCATCGAAGGCTGGACCGAAACCACACATACCAAGGCCCTTGACCTGGCCAAACGGTTTCAAAATTGCGGTGTTGCCGCTATAAATTTTACCGATATTTACCGGGATGGGATGCAAACGGGACCTAACATAGAGGAGACCCAGCGACTGGCAGACGCAATTAGTATCCCTGTTGTAGCCTCCGGTGGTGTCTGTACCATCAAAGACATTCAAAATCTTCTGCCCCTGGAAGCATCCGGCGTTACAGGGATCATAACGGGTAAAGCACTATATAGTGGAACATTAGATTTTAAAGAAGCCTTATCAGTGGCGCAATCAAAGGAATAGCACTTGATGTTTTTCTTGCATTTTGTTTTCATGAAATTGATCCCGCTCTTGTGTTGCGACTCGGGAGGCAGGAAAAAATTCCTTGACAAACTCAGCGTTTAGAATTAGTTTTCACGGTTAAACTCAGCTGGTATATGATCTAGGCCTTTATTGCATTTCCCGGGGATCTTTTCATAAAAAACAATTACTTTCGGATACTTAAATTTTGGCATATGTAATTGGCTAAGCGTTGATTCCAAGACCCTACCACAACAATTGTCTTGCCTGTTTCACAGCAATGGAGGTTACTGTTATTGGCAGGTTTTATTCCTGAAGATAAAATTTCAGAAATTAAGCATGCAGCTGATATTGTGGATGTCGTTTCAGAGGCCGTGCTTTTGAAGAAAGCAGGTCAAAACTTCATCGGTCTTTGTCCGTTTCATGCAGAAAAAACGCCGTCTTTTACGGTAAGCCCGGACAAACAGATTTTCTATTGTTTCGGTTGCGGCAGCGGGGGAAATGTCTTCAGTTTCCTTATGAAACAGGAGGGACTTTCATTTCCGGAAACTGCACGAAAACTTGCCAAACGTTATGGCATCGATCTTCCGATCAAACCGCTCTCACTGGATCAAAAAAGGAAGATCAGCGAAAGGGAAGGTCTGCTCGATATCAATCGGCGGGCCATGGATTTTTTTCATCAAGCCTTGTGCCGCGGCACTGAAGGACAAGCGGCGAGATCATATCTTACTCAAAGGGGGATAGCGCAAAAAACCATTGATGACCATAAACTCGGTTACGCGCCTGATGGTTGGGATCATCTGCTAAATTATTTTGCTAACCAACAAATATCTCTCGCTCTGATCGAAAAAACCGGCCTTATTCTCCCCAGGAAAAGTAAGAGCGGCTACTACGATCGCTTCCGGAATCGGATTATGTTTCCGATTATTGATACCAACATGCAGGTGATTGGGTTTGGTGGCCGAGTGTTGGACGATTCTTTACCGAAATATCTTAATTCTCCGGAAACTCCGGTTTATAACAAGGGCCGGTCCCTCTACGGCATTCAACAGGCCAAAGAGAAATGTCGAGCCACAGGCACGGTATACATTGTTGAAGGATACCTGGATCTTTTAGCGCTTTATCAGCATGGCATCCATAATGTTGTAGCTACCCTCGGGACTGCTTTAACTTCAGACCATGTGAGGCTGTTAACCCGCTATGCCGGACGCATGGTTCTAGTCTATGATTCTGATGAAGCCGGAATTCGTTCTGCTCAACGTTGCATTGGCACCTTTTGGAGGGAACATGTTGACTTTCGCAGACAGGATGTATTCAGCGAGAAAAAAGCAGATACCCATATTCTGGTTTTACCGACCGGTCATGATCCGGATTCATACGTGTTTGAACACGGGCCAGAAGCGTTTCTAGAAGCTGCGTCCGAGTCACCGGGTATCATAACATTTCTCATGAACCGTGCCGTTGATAAACACGGACTTTCCACCGAGGGGAAAATACATATTATTTCAGAACTGCAACAAACTCTGGCCGCCATTAATGATAGTGTGGCTCAGGCATTGTACATCAAGCAGCTTGCGGAAAGAATCGGCATTGCAGAAACTGCTATTCTGGAGCGAATAAGAGACATAACAGCCAATAAATCGAGAATCGGAACTACCGATGTTCCCTCAAATGCGCCGCTGTCCGGCTCACAAATAGGTGTCGAAGAAGAATCAGTTTCGGAGGGCAAGGGACCAGATGGTATTTCTACAGGTAACCGCATAGAACGGCAGATCATTGCGATGATGATTCAATTCCCTGAGATTTTGCCCGATGTTAACAACTACAAGGTTTTGGAATTATTTAATGATGAGACGCTTAAAGGCATCGGGGAATCTATTTTAGAATGCAACCCGACTTCCACTGAGCAGGTTTCAGAGTTGATGTCTCAAGTCGGTGACCAAAAACAAGCGTTGATCGCCTCTTTGGCGATGGGGGACGAGTCCTGGAATAGAAAAGGTTGTCTAAGGCTTCTTGGAAAGTTTGTTGAAAGCGGGCGGAAACTTCGAGAAGGTGGTGTACTGGAGAGGCAAATCAAAGCGGCTGAGAAGAGCAATGATCATGCGCTACTGCTACAACTGTTATCTAAAAAGCAAAAAATGGCCGTACGCAGTGAGAAACAAAAAATGGCCATGTTGAATGAAAGCTAAAGATTTAAGGAAACATATTGTTCTTTGACTGCGAAGGATTTTGGTGCCGATTGCGGTTGATAAATTGAGGTATTTGGGAGGCAGGATTAAATGGCCAGAAAAGCTGCTGAAATAAAGGAAAGCAGTAAAAAGACTCAAGTGAAAGCACCCGTTAATAAAGGTTCTGATAAAAGGAGAACTGCCAAAAGAACCGTTAAAAAGGGTCCTGCAAAAAAAGGTGTTTACAATCAGAAAGACAGCAGAAAAATAACACCTAAGGTAATCAAGACGCTGGTGTCCAAAGGAAAAAAACAGGGATATTTAACCTATGATGAAATAAACGAGATGCTGCCGAAAGATATGCTGTCCGTCGAGCAAATTGATGAGACCCTGATGTTGTTTTATGCTAACAATATAGAGGTAGTCGATGAAAAACATCAAAAGAAAGTCGTAAAACTTAAAAAATCAAAAGAGAAGAAGGCGACA
>CALZJV010000092.1 GCA_945787595.1 uncultured Desulfobacterales bacterium
CAGAAAACTGATGGCAGATGTCAGAGGACGGAGAACAGAAGTGTGATTTGGCAAATCGGAATTCGGAATGATAAAGCATAGAGCAGAGAGCATGGGGCATGGGGCAGAGCGTATAGCGCTTAAAGGACAGATTTTTTAGTGAGCTTATGACCTAGCACCATGGACTTTACCTTTGTCCGACTTCCCGCCGAGGCCGCTTCCAGCCCGCAGGGTTATAGGCCATGGGCTTACAGGCCGGAGGGTAGGCTCTATGGCCCCTATGGGCCGGAGGCCGCCTTCCCACTTCCGAATTCCAATATCTGTCTTCCGTCATCGGTTCTCTGTATCCTGAAATCTGTCTTCTGTCATCTGACAACCGACATCTGTCATTTATCATCCGGAGCCAAAATGCCAGAATTGCCTGAGGTTCAAACCATCGTCAACGATCTGAATGGCGCTAAATTAATCGGTATCACCATCAGTGGCGCCCGGGTGTTCTGGCCGCGCACCGTTGCGGAGCCTTCACCGAGGTTGTTTTGCCGGCGCATAAAAGGTCAACAATTTACAGAAATCCGACGACGGGGAAAATATCTGGTTTTTGAAGTTACCGATGGTCATACGATGCTGTTGCATCTTCGAATGTCCGGTCGACTTCATCTGGTCTCAGCGGATATCCCCCGCAACAAACATGAGCATGTCATTCTCAGCTTCGATGATGGCAGGCATTTGCGATTTCATGATACGCGTAAATTCGGCCGTTTACATCTGCTAAAGGATCCCAAACGGATTTTAGATCGTCTTGGGCCCGAACCGCTGGCATCCGGATTTACCGTAAAAACACTGGCCGAACGTTTAAAACATCGAAAACGCTTATTAAAGCCGTTGCTACTGGACCAGACATTTATCGCCGGACTCGGCAACATTTACGTTGATGAAGCCCTGTGGGAGGCAGAGCTGCATCCCTGCCGTCTGGCCGCATCCCTTTCGACATCGGAAATTAAGGTGCTGCATCGCGCCATCCCCCGGGTTTTAAAAAGGGGTCTGAAAAATCTCGGCACTTCCCTGGGAACCGGCAAAGGCAATTTTTATTCGGTTGGCAATCGCCGGGGTCGTAACAAAGATTTATTGAAGGTATTTCGTCGCACGGATCTACCCTGCGCCCGCTGCAAATCCTCGATCGAAAGAATCATCGTCGGTCAGAGGAGTACACATATTTGTCGAAACTGCCAGAAGATATAAGATGGGATTTTAGATTTAAATCCATATACAACTAACCATAACCATGGAGATCTGCTGAACGCATCTAAATAAAAAGGGTTTTTAAACATGCAGCAACGACGTTTGAAGAAAAGACCGCCGGCTTTGGCCCCCGACGGGTCCCGCGTCAACGTAGCAGTGGAATACTGGGATCAATTGAAGCAAAAAGATACCACGACCCTATGCAATTTAACGCTTTTTGATCCGATTTCGCCCGGCAGTTTGCTTTTTCGCTTTCTGCGAGAAGACGTCATGGTGGACATCGACAACCGCTGTTTGAAGCGGTCGGACGAAGCCGGCTGGGTAACCACAGATGATCCGTTGCTTGAGCTGGTCACCGTCATGTACCTGTTAAACGTCACGGATATCCATCCCATCGGCAGGGAAATTGTCGGTGTAAAAGATCTAAAGGAAGGCCACTTTTTCCAGGGCCCCCATGCGCTTAAAACAGATTCTCTGCTAAAACGTTATGGCCGCGATTTAAAAAGCTTCAAGCAATCAGCGGAATACCAGCAGGGCGAAGCCCGGGACATGGCCGATGCGGCCTACAGGCTGTCACCGTTTCCCCGGATTCATTTGTATTATCTGCTCTGGGAGGGTGACAAAGAATTTGAACCTCGCCTGACTGTTCTATTTGATCGTTCCATTGAAAATGTATTGGCAGCCGATGCCATCTGGGCGCTTGTCAACCGGGTCTGCACGGCACTGCTCGAAGGACCGGTAATTAAAAAAGACACATAACCGCATCCCGGAATGGTAAATTCTGCGCGGTCCACGGATCTTCCTTGTATCGCTGAATCTCTTGACAAATACCTATTAGCCAACTATATTAGCTAATCATAAACCGTTTTTTGATTATATGAGGTTAATATGGATACGCTTCAGGTAAATATTCATGAGGCTAAAACCCAGTTGTCTAAGTTGATCCAGGCTGCTGTCAACGGAAAGCAAGTCATCATTGCCCGAGGCAACAAACCCATTGTCCGTCTGGAGGTGTTGCCGGAAGCCCGAAGCCATAGAATAATCGGCAACGCAAAAGGACTGATCTTATCCATGACCGATGACTTCGATGAACCCCTCAATGATTTCAAGGACTACATGGAATGAAGGTATTGCTGGACACCCATGCTTTTCTCTGGTTGATTAGCGGCGACGATCGTCTCAGCGAAACCGCCAAAAAAACCTTTTTGGACTCAGGCAACATCTTGTTTTTCAGTGCGGCCAGTTTATGGGAAATCTGCATAAAAATGAGCCTGGGAAAGCTTTCCCTAAATAGGGGTTGGTTAAAAACGATTCAAGATGAAATGCAGGTCAACACCATCCAGTGGCTCTCTATTGAAATGCCGCACTGTGTTGAATTGACTAATTTGCCTTTTCATCACCGGGATCCTTTTGACCGAATGCTGGTAGCTCAGGCCATGGTCGACGGTATGAAGCTGTTGAGCCGCGACAGCCGTCTTTCATCGTACGAAATTAAACGCATTTGGTAATATGACCCCTCAATTGAGCCTTTTGAACCTGACGAAAGGGACGACATGGAACTTGAATTAAATTCACAATTTTGGAAGTTGGGGTGACCGGCCGTAAAAAAGCGGAAGCACCGGAAAATCAAGCATATTTCGAGCTTCCGCAACACAGCCGGACGGGATGAATCGACGTCCAAAATGCAAAGTTTTTTTTGAGTGAGCCCTAAGCTTTTTGCGCGTCCCAAGCTTCCGGATTCACTGTGTAAACCGGCTTTTCCCCGTGATGATACGCAATCAACTGCTCCACCACCCCCTCACTCATGTTGTTCATGCCTTCAAAGGTGAAAGCGGCCGTATGGGGGGTTAACACGACGTTGTCCAGTTCCAGCAAGGCTGAATCCGTCGGCGGTTCATTTTCAAATACATCGAGACCGGCACCGGCGATCACCTTGTTTTTTAGAGCCTGGTAAAGATCGGTTTCATCGACAATACCGCCGCGTGCGGCGTTGATCAGAATCGCCGAGGGCTTCATGAGACCCAGGGTTTTTTCATATATCATCCCTTTGGTTTGCGGGATCAAGGGCACGTGGATGCTGATGATATCGGAAACTTTGAGCAGCTCCTCAATTTCCAGCTGCTCGATGCCGTGCTCATCAGCAAACTCCGTCGGCCAGAAGGGATCATAGGCCACGACTTTCATTTGGAAACCTTTGGCCCTCAAAGCCACACACCGGCCAATCGCTCCCAGGCCGATTAGGCCGAGGGTTTTTTGCCAGATCTCAAGCCCCATGATTTTGGTATGCTCCCAGCGGTTTTCACGCAGGCTCCGGTCGCAGTAAATTATTTTCCGCGCCACATTTAAAATCAAAGCAAAGGTGTGATCGGCAACAGCCTGGTTGTTGGCTCCCGGAGTATGAAAAACAATAGCATTATGACGGTTAGCGGCAGCGATATCCACAGTATCCAGCCCGGCACCCATCTTGGCAATGGCCTTTACCCGCGGAGCCATGTGCAGCAACCCATCATTTACCACCAGGTCGTTGCCGCAGAGGATGGCATCTACCCGCTTTAAGGCCTCGACGAACTTGGGATCCTGTACACCTGAACCCCTCATATCAAGGAGATCCATCCCTGAGTTTTTCAACTGTTCCATCGGTGTGTTGTCAAAGGCACAAAACGGTCTGGATTCAATAAGAACGGTAAATTTTTGCATTATTGCTTATGATCTCCTCTGAAATTAGCCACAGACCCACACAGAAATACGCAGACAGCTTTTTTTTCTCAATCAAATTGTCTGTGTGAGTCTGTGGCTAATTATTCTTATCCGGTTGCTAAAATCGTTCCAATATTCCTCAATTCCAATATTCCAATTCTATATCGGTGTAATCCGTGTTCAGCTGCCTGCCCAATGAAATCTTTTTTGCCCTTATTTCATCGGGGTGTCCCAATTAAGAACGCTGGACTCAACCAAAGTCAAAAATCCCCGTATAATTCTCCGGCGTAATTTTCAGCAGCTCATCTTTTACCTTGCGGGACACATCCAGGGATTCAATAAATTCGGCCATGGTTTTCTCGTTGATGGCCGCGTGGGTGCGGGTGAAAGCTTTCAGGGCTTCGAAGGGTTCGGGATAGTCTTCACGACGTAAAATCGTTTGAATGGCTTCGGCAACCACCGCCCAGTTTTTTTGCAGATCCCTGCGGATCACATCTGCGTTCAAAATCAATTTGCTTATTCCTCTTAGCAGAGACTTTAATCCGATGAGCGTATGTGCAATCGGAACACCGATGTTGCGTGTCACCGTAGAGTCGGTCAGGTCCCGCTGCAATCTTGAAATCGGCAACTTTGCCGCAAGATGCTCAAAGATGGCGTTGGCCACCCCCAGGTTGCCCTCCGAGTTTTCAAAGTCGATCGGATTGACTTTATGCGGCATAGCGGATGAGCCAACTTCTCCTTTTTTTATTTTCTGTTTGAAGTAATCCATCGAGATATAGGTCCAGATGTCTCTGTCAAGATCGATCAGAATAGTGTTGATCCGTTTCAGGTTATCGCAAAAGGCCGCCAGATTATCATAATGCTCGATCTGGGTGGTCACTTGCGAACGGGAAAGACCCAGCACATTGTTCACCAGATCGTCGGCGAACGCCGGCCAATCGACATCCGGATAGGCAACAACATGGGCGTTGAAATTACCGGTGGCACCGCCGAATTTGGCTGAAAAGGGGATAGCCATTAACTGGTTTTTTTGGACAGTCAGGCGCTCGACAAACACATAGATTTCCTTACCCAGACTGGTTGGGGATGCCGGCTGGCCATGAGTACGGGCCAGCATGGAGACCTCTTTCCATTCAACGGCTTTTGTCCGCAGTTCGTCGATGACCTTATCGAAATGGGGTGTCAACACCTCCTTGCAGGCCTGTTTTAATAAATAGGGGACGGCGGTATTGTTGATGTCCTGGGATGTCAGACCGAAATGGATAAATTCTTTAAAATTCTGCAGGCCCAGGTCATCAAACTTTTCCTTTAAAAAATACTCCACTGCCTTGACATCATGATTGGTGATTTTCTCGATTTCCTTGACCTGGTGCGCATCTTCCGTGGAAAAATTCTTTTGGATGGCCCTGAGCGCTTTGTAGGTCTTTGGGTCGAAATTTTTCAGTTGCGGCAAAGGCAGTTCGCACAAGGCGATAAAATACTCCACCTCCACCAGAATGCGGTATCTGATCAGCGCCTTTTCTGAAAAATATTCCGCCAGTTTTTCAGTGGCACGCCGATAGCGGCCGTCCACCGGTGAAAGGGCTTCTAATGATGAGAATTCCATGATTTTGGCCGTCCTAATTAAATATTGAGCGTTTCAGGCAAGTTGGATTGACGCCAGGGGAGTATAGGCAAATGCATTTATTGTGTCAAGCGGGGAAGAATTGAGATTCAGGTAATAAGCAGTATCAAATTCCTGGGCGTCTTTAAATGATTTGCCTTATTGTTCCAGGGTTCTCTTTTTATGTCGTAGCCATACGATTGAGAGGCGATAAAGGCAATAGCGCCAACTGCCGCATCAGGTCAAATGGCACCGGCACTGATGATTGAATATTTATCGGAGATAGACTTTTTTAAGAAGCGGTCAAGAGGAAAATTTAATATTGATATGTGCCGGAGCGCACCGAGGCGAAACAAAACTTGTGCCTTCGTATTTGGGGGGATGCAATTGTGCTGGGGCGGGGCACAGAAGAAAGGTTAAAAGCGAGTGATTTGCCTTAAGCCGTAACGTCGATATTCTGTCCGATCCCCACTGACTGGAGTAGTTCCGCTATCTGACGCTCGCTGTCTGCCATATCTTTCATAACGGCCATCTGCATTTCAGCCATTCCCTCCAACTGCCGAACGATCATTGCCATCGAACTATTCATAGTGACTTGACTGACATCCATTATTTTTTTCCTTTCAATCGCTGATAATCGATTCCCTTCCGGGCAATCTGGGATATTATCGGCATGATCGTGAAAAACTTTAATTCAGATGAGTCTGTATCGCAACCTCGTAAACCGCTGCAGCGTTTTATTGTTGTTGATCCCGATGGCCATGGCTTTTTTGCTTCCCACGATCACCACCAGGTTTTTCCCCCGAGTAACGGCTGTATAAATCAGGTTGCGCTGCAGTAAAATATAGTGCTGCGTGACGATGGGAATAATCACTACCGGATATTCGGAGCCCTGGGATTTGTGGACGGATACGGCATAGGCCAGCACGATTTCATCCAGATCGCTGAAATCATAGACCACCTCCCGACCGTCATAGGCAATCGTAACTTCTCTGTTTTCCCACTGAATCACCGTGATGCGCCCGATATCACCGTTAAATACTTCCTTGTCATAATTGTTCCTAATCTGCATGACTTTATCGTTGACTCTGTAGGTGCGTTCCCCGCGAATGATGCCGTCCTCGCCAGGGTTGAGTGCCGTCTGGAGTTGACTGTTCAGGTTCAAGGCGCCCACCACCCCTTTGTGCATGGGAGTCAACACCTGGATATCGTCGACCGGGTCGTAATTAAAACGACGGGTGATTCTTTCTTTGCAGAGCTCTACAATGATTTCCAGTACCTTTTCAGGATCTTCCTGTTCGATAAAATAAAAATCGTTGTGCGGATCGGATGAATATTCGTTGTTAAGCGACGGCATGGTGCCCTCATTTATTTTATGGGCATTGACAACAATTTGACTGAATCTGGCCTGGCGGAAAATTTTGTCCAGCGTCGCCACCGGTACCAAACCGGATGCAATGATATCATTGAGGACATTTCCGGCCCCGACCGAAGGAAGCTGATTGACATCGCCCACCAGAATAAAAGTGGCAAAGGGGGGAACGGCTTTTAAAAGCTGGTACATCAAGACGATATCAATCATCGAAGCCTCGTCGATAATCAAGACGTCACAATCGAGGGGTTTGTCCTCGTTGCGCTGGAACCCTCCTTTCTGAAAGCTGTATTCCAGCAATCGGTGAATGGTTTTGGCGCCAAAACCGGTGGTTTCACTCATCCGCTTGGCCGCTCTCCCAGTGGGTGCAGCCAGCATGATCCCGACATTGAGTCTGGAAAATATTTTTAAAACCGCATTGATAATGGTGGTTTTACCGGTACCGGGCCCACCGGTGATCACCATGGCTTTATTTTCAATGGCCCAGCCGACGGCTTTGATCTGATTTGCCGCCAGGGTAATGGAAAGTTTGTTTTGCACCCATTCGATGGCCTTGCACGAGTCGATCTCACGAATTGATTTTGACGTATTGACCAGTATTTTTAATCGTCGGGCAACACCGGTTTCACAGACATGAAACCTGGTGAGAAACACGGCTTTATCATTTTCTTTGAAGGTATCGTGGTTTCCGTTCAAGGCCTCCACGATTATTTTTTGATCGACGGCCAGAATCCCCAGGGCCCGCACAATTATATCACGCCCCACACCGAGGATCTCACAGCTTTTTGAAATCAGGGATTCATAAGGAAAGTGAACATGGCCCTCATCCGACAGCTGATTGAGGACATAGAGGATTCCGGCTTCAACTCTGATTTGCGCGTCTTGAGTAATCCCCAGCTTTGCTGCAATTTGGTCAGCGGTGACAAATCCGATCCCGAAAATGTCGCCGGCCAATCGATAGGGGTTATCTTTTACAACCGCGATGGCCTGGTTGCCGTACTGCTTGAAAATTTTGGCGGCGTAGCCGGAGCTGACGCCGTAGGACTGCAAAAAAAGCATCACATCCCGAATTTCACGTTGTTGGTCCCAGGCCCCGGCAATCATGGCGATACGCTTTTTACCGATGCCATCCACCTCGGCCAACCGCTGGATGTCGTTTTCAATGATATCCAGCGTTTTCTTGCCGAACATGTCCACGATCCGTCCGGCCATCACCGGGCCCAGACCTTTAATCATACCGGAGCCCAGGTACTTGCGGATGCCGTACGCCGTGGCCGGAACTTTGGTTCTATATTCAGAAATCTTAAACTGGTGGCCGAATTTAGGGTGGACCGTCCACTCGCCGCGCATCTCCAGGATCTCACCAACCATCGGCGCCATCATGACCCCGATCACGGTCACCAATTCGTGGCGCCCGCTCGCTTTCAGCCTGGCGATGGTAAAGCCGTTTTCTTCGTTGGTAAATGTGATTCTTTCGATTTGGCCGCAAAGGTCGGTGGGCATAGATAGTTACGCTTTTATTTCGTTGATATTGATTCTAGGCTAAGGTTGAAAGCGAACCGCAGAATATCGAATGACGATTGACGAATTGTGGATGTCGCTCGCGCAGCGCAGGTGCTTGCGCCGCGTGTCGCTCTGCTCTTCTTTATGATCTTTTTTTTAATATTGATCCCGCCGAAGGCGGACCTTAAATAGTCAATATTCAATCGACAATATTCAATCAATGGTACTCAAACCCAGTCGGGTAGGCGAACATCATCCTCCCGGACTGAACCCGGAATGTAACATTTGATATCAATCACGGGAGAGCCGTCAAGGGCATCAATATCTTCTATTTCAATTAGGTTGTCATGGATTGAAATAATTTTACACACCGTGAGTGCGATCAGATTGGGTCTTTGCGGCGAATGGGTGGCAAAGACACCGGTTAAGGGATTGCGCCGATCTTTTCGGGGATGAACCCGCAGCACCCGGCGTTTTTCGGCGGTGTCGTTTTGATCAAACCAGTAAAGCACCACGACGTGCGAAAAGCCGTCAAGACCCAGAAGGGCATCCGTGAACTCATTATAAATTTCAATGCTAACGGCAGTGTCCGTTTTTCTGACAATACCCACGGGAATAATTCGAAATGACTCCATCATTGGTCATCTCTCCATTCAATAGAATCGCCAAAATGTAACATTCGAGCCACCAAGACACTAAGCTGTCAATGCCAAAACCGGAAATACAGTGTCTAACCCGGATAAACCGGAAAGAATAGCCACAAAGGCACCAAGGCACAAACAATAACTGTTTATTATAATTTAACTTTGTGTCTTGGTGGCGAAAATATTTTGTTAGATAAATCCTTCGCAAATATGATGCGATTTTAATAGATAGGTACTGAATCCACCGGCGGAACGCCTGAAACCTTAGGTTCCTTGCACCATGTTTTCAGATAAAACCAGATAAGGGCCTAATAACCTTCTTTTTATCTACGGAGCTGATCGGAAAAATATCCTTTTATAGATTGTATCTAGTCTTCCTGAAGCTCTTTCAAGTTCGCATAATAATCCAGCGCATCCGGATTGCCCAGTGCATCCCTGTTGAGCACGGTTCGGCCCTCTATGATTTTTTTAACCGCCAGCTCTACCTTCTTCATATTGAGTGTGTAAGGAACTTCGGGCGTGCTCAGGATCTTTGCCGGCACATGTCTTGGTGATGCGTTGGTGCGAATGGTCTGTTTGATTTTCGCTTTCAATGCTTCGGTTAATTCATTCCCGGCAGCCAACTTGACAAAGAGAATAACCCGAACGTCATCCTTCCAGTTTTGTCCGACCACAACGCTGTCATCGATCTCCGACAACTGTTCTAACTGCCGGTAAATCTCGGCAGTACCAATCCGGACACCACCCGGATTCAGGGTGGCATCCGATCGACCCAGCATGACCACGCCGCCACGTTTGGTCACGGTGACAAAATCGCCGTGCCGCCAGATATTCGGATAGCTGTCGAAATAGGCATTTTTGTATTTAATGCCCTCCGGATCATCCCAGAAATAAATCGGCATGGACGGAAAAGGCTTGCAACAGACCAGTTCTCCCTGTTGATCAATTATCTCGTTGCCCATCTCATCAAATGCCCTCACATCCATGGCCAGTCCGCGGCACTGCAGCTCGCCGGCATAAACCGGTCCGATCGGATTTCCAAGTGCAAAGCAGCCGTTGAGGTCCGTGCCGCCGGCAATGGAAGCCAGCTGCAAATCCGCTTTGACCTCATTGTAAACAAACTCAAAACCTTCAATCGAAAGCGGTGATCCGGTGGAAAGAACCGCCCGCAGCGCGGTCAGGTCATAGGTTTTACCGGGTTTGACACCGGCATTGATCAGAGCGGCAATGTATCCTGCACTAGTGCCGAAAACCGTGATTTTTTCATCCCGCGCCATTTCCCATAAGGCGCCGGGATGGGGGTGAAACGGATTGCCGTCAAAAAGCACCAGGGTGGCACCCACGGCCAGCGAGCTTGTCAACCAATTCCACATCATCCAGCCACAGGTGGTAAAATAAAAAATGGTGTCCTCTCGTTTTAAGTCGGTATGCAGTATGAGTTCCTTTAAGTGATGCATCAGAATTCCACCGGCACTCTGAACCATACATTTGGGCAGACCGGTGGTTCCGGACGAATACATGATGTAGAGAGGATGATCAAATGGGAGTTGTTCAAATTCTATTTCAGGGTTGGATTCGTTAGATCGGAAATCTTTGTAATGGACGGCATTGGGAACCGCACTGATATCCGCATTCTGGTCGATATAGGGAACCACGACCACTTTTTCGATGGAGGGCAGTTCTTTTAAAATGTCGCCAATTCGTTCCAAGGAATCAATTTTCTTGCCCTTGAAGCAATAACCGTTGGCTGTAAATAAAATCTTGGGCTTAATCTGCCCGAACCGATCCAGCACACCTTTGATGCCAAAATCGGGTGAGCACGACGACCATGTCGCCCCCGTGCTGGTTGCGGCCAACATCGCCACAATAGTGGCCGGCATGTTCGGCATAAAGCCCACAACCCGGTCACCGGATTGAACCCCCGCAGCTTTCAGACCTTGAGCCACCCGCGCCACTTCATCGTAAAGTTCGGCATATGTCATCCTGGTTGACGGTTGCCCTTCACCCTTGAAAATCAGGGCTACCTTTTCGTCCCTGAAGCGCAAAAGATTTTGAGTAAAATTGAGTCGTGCACCGGTAAACCATCGGGCCCCGGGCATTTTGGTTACTTCGTCAATGACCTGGTCATAGGGCTTGGAAGCAACGATATCGGTAAATTCCCACATGGTCTCCCAGAAATCGGCAATATTTTCGATCGACCATTCATATAGGGGTGCGTACTCGCTGAAATTTTGATGATATTTTTCGTTGATGACATTCATGAACCGATACATGTTGCTGTTTTTAATCTGTTCTTCCGAAGGCTTCCATAATTGTCTCGCCATGATTCCTCCCTCTGCTGATGGTTTCATTTCTCAAGTCAGTTATTACCGTTATACATATCCAATAGTCAAGATAATGAATTAAAATAGGGATGGGCATTCGTATTAAGTCTTGCAGTACCCCATAATTTTCGATATCAGTAGCACTTTGACGATTGTCCATTGAATATTGAAAATTGAAAATCTGCGGAAGTCGCTTTGCTCCGTTATTTTTTTGATCTTTTTATTATCATTAATCCGCGCAGGCGGACCTTAAATATTCAATCTTCAATCGAAAATTTTCAATTATTTCAGTGAGGAGACCTGCTATGCGCCAAGTTGATCTTAGATCCGACACGTTGACCCGGCCCACCCCTGCGATGTCACGGGCGATGGCCGAAGCAGAAGTTGGTGACGATGTGTTCGGGGAAGACCCCACCATAAATAAATTAGAGGAAATGGCGGCAGATCGTTTGGGAAAAGAAGCCGCGCTGTTCGTTGCCAGCGGCACCATGGGCAACCTGGTCAGCTTGCTGGCCCATTGCGCTCGCGGTGATGAAATTATTCTGGGAAGCCTTTCGCACACCTTTTTCTTTGAACAGGGCGGGTCCGCGGCCGTGGGGGGTATTCACCCCCGGACCGTTGCGAATCAGCCCGATGGGACGCTGGCTCTGTCTGAAATTGAAGCCGCCATTCGATCGGACAACATTCACTTTCCTTTAACCCGCTTGATCGTGCTTGAGAATACCCACAACCTTTGCGGCGGTTATCCCCTCGACATCGATTATATGAAGGCGGTGGGCGATATCGCCCGTTGTCACGACTTAAAAATCCATGTGGACGGGGCTCGCATTTTTAATGCTGCCGTGGCACTGGATGTAAAAGTGGATCAATTAGCTGCAGAAGCTGATTCGGTGTCCTTCTGTCTGAGTAAGGGGCTGGCGGCTCCGGTCGGTTCGGTGGTGTGCGGAAGCCGGGATTTTATCTTTCAGGCACGACGGGCACGCAAAGTGCTGGGCGGTGGTATGCGTCAGGCCGGTGTGCTGGCAGCTGCCGGATTGATTGCCCTGAACGAGATGGTCGATCGCCTGGCCGATGATCACGCCAACGCCCGAAAGCTTGCCGATGGTCTGGCGGAGATGCCCGGCCTGTCCGTCGATCCATCCCTGATCAAAACCGACATTGTCTATTTCGAAGTGATAAGGGAGGATCTTACGGTGGAGGACCTGGTTAAGCGGCTGGAGGAAAAGGGAGTCCGAATGTTGCCGGTCGGGCCGGGCCGCATCAGAGCCGTGACCCATTATCACATCACGCCGGAAGATATTGATTATGCGCTGGGGGCGTTCTCCAAGGTGATGAGCGTATAGATCAAAAGTAATCTCGTCGTTTTTGGTACTGTATCGGTTTAATGAACAATTTCCAAACCTAGTCCGGCAGTCCAACGGGCAGTGAAAACCTATTGGTTTCTTCTGCCGGTGGCCGACATTGTTCGCCTCAAAATAATAAATGATGTCTTGACATCATTTAAAAAGATGCTATGCTGGCAACATGAGAACGACACTATCAATAGATGATGATGTAATTGAACGGGCACGGGCTGTTGCATCCAAATTGAACACACCATTTAAGACGATTGTCAACGAAGCTCTTCGTGCTGGCCTGGACCAGGTGGAGCAACCCGCGAAGCAGCGCAACTACAAAACGAAACCTCACAAAATGGGCCTCCGGCAAGGCCGCAATCTAGATAATATCCAAGAACTGCTGGTCCAGATTGAAGGCGAGGATTCCCTTTGATTCTCGTCGATGCCAATATTCTATTGTACGCGGAGGACTCTCTTCAGTCCCGTCACAAGCAAGCGCGTGCATTGTGGGATGGCCAGCTATCCGGAACTGGAATTGTCTGCCTGTGCTGGACGGTTCTGTCTGCATTTATTCGTATAGGGACCCAAGGGTCTTCGAGCACCCGCTCTCTCTCGAGCAAGCACTTGTTCGTGTACAGAGCTGGTTGGATCAGCCCTGTACGAGAATCGTTCGTCCGACCGAGCGACACTGGACTGTTTTCAGGCAGGTGCTCACGGACGGTCAGGCTGTCGCCAATCTGGTGACAGACGCACATTTGGCAGCTCTTGCCATTGAACATGGCTGTGAGTTGGCCTCTACCGATTCTGATTTCGCCCGTTTCCCCAAACTGAAGTGGAGGAATCCCCTCGTATAAACGATCTTGCCGAACAATGCGAGAAAGTCCCTGGAACAGCCGAAGCGGAAAGGGAGAGTTAATACGTTAATACATCTCTCTTATTTTCATAATCGTTTATTTTCTTATAATTAAATTGAGGGGTCGGGGAGTTTCTCAAAGCCGACCCGCTGCATGCATAATCACCACCGAAACCGCATGAACTCGACCCTAAGGCATCGTAATGAATGAACAGTGGTCAGAATGAAAACAGAGACTTGTTTGTAATGCCAGGATTGGATGTTAGATATAAGCCGCAAAACAAAGCTGTTCATCCATAACGATCCCTAATGGTCTCAGACAGCATCCGCTTTCGGTGGCGATCATCCACTCCGCTATAAATAGGCATACGCTGAAAACTCCCCAACCCTCCAATGCTAAGCATTTGAAGTTTCAAATGCGATTGCTTAACAACAACTAATGCTTGAATGAGCGCTGCCCGGTGTACACCATGGTGACATCCGCTTCGTTGCAGGGTTGCAGGCTTCGATGGACTGATAGTCATTGGCGGATCCGCCCGGCTGAATCACCGCCGAAATTTCCTGATTGATTCCGACATCCACTCCGTCTCGAAATGGAAAAAACGCATCGCTGACCATGGCCGACCCGATCAGCCCGCCCTTTTCCCGGGTCACACGCTCATCTAACTCTGCTTTTTTATCCGGATCCTTTAAATCATTGTAGGGCATGCCAAGACTTTCAAAACAATAGCGATCAGCCAACTTGCGATAGGCCTTGTCCCGTGCAATCTGAGCGACGCCGACCCTGTCCTGCTCGCCGGTACCGATTCCCACCGTGACCAAATCTTTGACGTAAATTACCGAATTTGACGTGATGCCGGATTCCACCAACCATCCGAAAAGCATATCCTCATATTCCTTGTCCGTGGGCTCGCGGCTGATTTTGTAAAGCTTGCCTTGATAATCACACTCGGCAAGTTTAAGATCCTGCCTGCTGCGGCCGGCCGGCACAAAAGACCACTGCGCAATGATCCCCCCGTCGATCAGGCTTTTAAACTCGACGCAGCGTTGCCCGACAAAGGATTGCAGTCGCTCGATGTTGCCGATCTTGATCACTCTGAGATTTTTTTTCCGTGCAAAAATGTCCATGACACCCTGTTCGAAGTCCGGCGCCACCACAACTTCGGCATACTGCTGAACGATGGCTTCCGCCGTGGCCTTGTCCACCGTCCGGTTCAAAGCTATACAGCCACCGAAAGCCGCAACCCGATCGGCCATATTGGCTTTCAGGTAGGCATCCTCCAGAGTTTCGGCCAATGCTACCCCGCAGGGATTGTTATGCTTCACAATCACGGCCCCCGGTTTTTCGCCAAAGTATCGCAGAATGTTAAGGGAATTATCAGCATCGGTGAGGTTGGTTTTGCCGGGATGTTTGCCCGACTGCAGCAGTTCGATGTCGGACGCCAGATACCGGCCCGACTGGATGGATTGGGTCTCCCCTAAAACCAGGTTGCCGTTCACCATTCGGTAAAGCGCGGCTTCCTGGCCCGGATTCTCGCCGTATCGAAGCCCCTTCTGGATATTGTCGATGGTCCAGGTAACTTTCTCATAAAAAAGAGTTTGTCGATTATTTTCATCGACAAAACAAATTTCCATCTTCGGCGGAAAATGATCATCCATGATCGTACGGTACATTTTTTTTAAATCTTCAGCCATTTTGGTTCTCCTTTTAGTAAAAATGGTTCACGGGTTCAAAGGTTCAGGGGTTCAAAGGTTGCAACCGGTGGATACTGCGGCCAATATTAGCCCAATTGGGAGTTATTCGTTATATGTTATTGGTTAATCGTTTCAGAGGAATAAAATCCATTTTTATATCCCATTAATAATAGAATTATAAAATGGAGGGATCATCATACTTTAATAACGGATAACAAATAACCAATAACGGCTAATCGATCATTTTTAGCCCAGAACGTTGAACCCTGAACCGCTCAACCTATGTGTTTATAGCAGGTCTCTACGTCGGGCAACGCCTTCGAGCCAAGAAAATCAGCAATGGCACGGTCATAAACGGCGGTGTGTTCGAAGGCTTTTTGGGCCAGACGGTACCGCATCCCCAACGAGAGGGCTCCGTGGTTGGCGTTTAACTCGTCTACGATCATGGCATAATCAGAAGGATCCACCACCGGGGCCACCCGGATGAAATTTTTAGCCGATGCTCGGATCATACAGGGCCCACCGATATCGACATTTCCTCTGGCCTGCTCCACCGTCACATCCTCTTTTGATATGGTCTCCTGGAAGGGATACAGATTCGCCACCACCATGTCGATGGGCACAGCGCCGGTTCGCTTGAGATCATCCTGGTGAGCTTCGTTGTATGTCTCGGTCAGAAGCCCGAGATAAATTTTAAAATCAAGGGTCTTTACAAGCCCCCCTTGGGTTTCGGGCTGCCCGGTGTAGTCAGAAACCCGGGTCAGATGCGTACCGGCCGACTGCCCCAGGATCTCCTGCAGCCGGGAAAAAGTGCCGCCGGTGGAAAATATTTTTAACTCAGGGTTCAAGGCCACCAGTTGCGGCACAAAAGTGTCCAGACCGCTTTTGTCGGACACGCTGACCAGCATATGACGGACGCCAACCAAATTGTCGATCCTGTCTACGATATTCATTGCCATAATGTTCACCTCTTTCCTTGGTATTCCTCTAAAAACCGTTTAAAAAATTCTGCCATAATTACGTGGCGGTCCTTGGCCAGTTTCCGTCCTTCCGTGGTGAGGATGCGATCCCTAATTTTGCTCAGTTTGACTTTAAATTCCCGGTAGCCGGTATCGTCGACGGAATAGGGTTCGGTATCCTCTATATTTGCTTCTTCGCTATGAAGCCGGGCCCCCACTTCCCCGGCAAAAAGAAAGGCACGCGCCACTCCCACCGCCCCGATGGCATCCAGTTTGTCGGCATCAAATAACACCCTGGCCTCGGGGGTTTTGGGTTCGTGGCTGCCTCGAAAACGATGTGATCGAATGCAGTGCAGAATATTGTCCTTTTGAGCTTGGGAAAGCGGCAGTTTTTTCACAATGGGCACTGCCAACCGCGCCCCTTTTTCAGCATGGCAAAGGGCACCATT
>CALZJV010000093.1 GCA_945787595.1 uncultured Desulfobacterales bacterium
TACTAAGAGATCGCATTCCAAGGCATAGTTTTCATCGTACAAAGCCATTCCATCGTGCTCGCATAGGAAGATAATGCATGCCACATATCCATGTATACCCGGACGCAATCTCTCCAACCATCTATTCAGCAGTAATTCAAGATCGTCAGCAAAAACCACCAAGTAGCACCCTGCAACAAGTTGGCAAGCCTCCCGAGTCTCCCACCAATAGTGCTTGATAAAGGTTATCTTGTGACATCAATCAAATGGTTGAAATTAAGAGCAATCAACAGCTACCAGTCATCTGCTTGATTTTTCATAGAAAATGTGTCATTGTTGCAGAAATTTACAATTTTAAAATGGAGGTGCAGCATGGAGCAAAATGACCAGGTTTATATCAAACTGCAGAAGCACCTGGATAGTCAAGCCGTCGGGTTTCCAGCTACCAAGACAGGCGTTGAGATTAGAATATTGAAACATATTTTTGCACCTGAAGAGGCTGAGATTGCTTCTTTTTTAAGCTACAAATTTGAGCCACTTAAAATTATTTATAGCAGAGTCGAGCATCTGGTTGAATCACCCGAAGAACTGGAGAAGATTCTTGATCGTATTCAGAAAAAAGGCGGAATTGAGTTCAAAATAAAAAATGGTAAAAAGCATTATTGCAATGCGCCTCTTGTCGTGGGGATGTACGAATTTCAACTTAATCGACTAACTCCGGAATTCATAAAGGATTTCAACGACTATACTTCGGATAAGAAATTTGGTATCGAATTTTTGAGTACAGAACTCCCACAGATGCGCACCATACCAGTCGCCAAAAGCATCCACCCACAGCATAATGTAAGCACTTTTGATGAAGTAACGACCCTGCTGCAACAAGCTGAAGAACCCTTTGTCATCATCGAATGCATTTGCCGTAAAAAAAAGGCGATGGACGGTGAAGTCTGTGATGCAACGGACCGAAAAGAAACCTGCCTTGCCATTGGCAGCATGGCCCGGATGCTCCTGCTAAGCGATACCGGTAGAGAGATTACCAGAGATGAGGCGATGTCGATCATAGAACAGAATCAGAAGCAGGGATTAGTTCTTCAGCCGTCCAATACGGAAAAAGCCGAGTTCATCTGTTCATGTTGCGGATGCTGCTGCGGGATGTTAGGCGTTCACAAGACCATCCCCAAACCATTGGATTTTTGGGCCTCAAACTTTTATGCTGTAGTGGATACGAACACATGCGAGGGATGCGGCACCTGTGAGGAATGGTGCCAGGTCGGTGCAGTGAGCGTTTCTGAAAATAAACAGCACGCTGTGGTGGATCTGAACCGATGTCTTGGATGCGGAGTTTGTGTCTCCAATTGCCCGACCGAATCCATTTCCCTTTTGAAAAAGCCTAGCGAAGTAAGGCCACCACAAAGCCGGGAAGAACTTTACGACATCATAATGGCCAGGAAGAAAGGTCGGTTGGGGAAATTAAAGCTAACAGGAAAAATGTTTATCGATGCTGTCCGGGCCAGCAATTCAGAAAACTTTTTTGCCATGTATCTCTGCAATTGACAACACTGAAAAATATATGATATGCGTTTTATACACAATATTTTCAGTTAGTTGAGATAATAACACGCTATATTTAACCAAGCATGACATCTAAGATTACTACAATGTAGTACTTTCAACTGATTTCTTGACTATCATAACAGTTTCAAGGTAGGTATATAGAAAAATAATTTTCCAACTTTCTCGTGTTGCCCAGAAGCGCAACGCTGAATGTCCTCTCATTCGATTATTGATCTCATTCGGAGTCCTATTCTGAGCTGAGTCTCATCCCGAATCGAAATTCACCTACTGTAAGCAAATCAAAAATCAGTGACTTTTAATCCTTAATCTTGGAGGAGAAAACCATGAAAAAGGGTTACCAGAAGATGCCGATGTGAAAGCCTCTGGGGTGTTTTATGCCCTTTAGAGGCTTTTTTTCGTAACCTATAATAGCATGGTTCAGTGACGACGTTTTATCGAACCTCAAGCCGATATATTTTCTTTACAAGAAAAAAGGAAGATTTAAAATGACATTATCTAATGAGACCAAGAATGAAATGGCGGCATACCAATCGGGCCCGTTTGAAGATCTGACAATACAGGAGGCTTTGACAATCATCGCTGTCTACGCTGCTCAAATGGATCCTAAAAAATGCCAAGACGATGTTAAACGAATTGTAGCCACCGCCGAACGCCTTCCGGAGTTTGTCGCGAAAAAAGAAAGCATATTTTCCTTTGTAAATAAATTTATAAACTCGATGCAAGCGATCGACTCACAGAAAGCAGTGGAGATTGCAGCCAATGAATTAACTGCGGAGATGCGCAAAACAGCCTTTAAACTAGCAGCTGAGGTTGCATTGCCGGATAAGGTATTAACCGATAAAAAAAAGTCGGTTCTTGACAGCCTCGAAACCAAGCTGTCGATTAGCAGCGAATTTGCCCAAAAAACGATTGAAAAGTTTATCGCATGAAAGGGATTGATAGCGATACAAAATGCCCTAAGATAAGGAGTTATATGCTGGCGATATCTGCTAGGCATATGACAAAATTGAGCTGCTGAAATTTACATATACTGTAAAACGTATTGCAAATGAGCCTCAATTTCATTTAGCTGCCATAAATCTGAGCAGTTGACATCACCTAAGATTTTATGATATCCATTTGAAATCTAACATTTTCAGTGAGTTATGATAATGGTAAGCTATGTTGACCTCCAAGATTAAGAATCAACTAATACCATTAACGTTTCAAGCACAAGCATAAAAATCGGTATGTCCACACATGGGCTTTCCAGAACACCTCAGAATCCTCAAACAAGGCGTAAAAGTCTTTAATGAGCGGCGAGACAATTTTGATATAAAACCTAAACTCTTCTTGGCGGACCTCAGTGGGGCGAACCTCGCCGAGGTGGAAGATGGCAGCTATGAGCGGTATGTTCGGGGTCTACAGCGTGGTGCGCGGCAATCACAGCGTTATCTGCCGCGAGCCGGCGACACGCAATCTGATCTTTCAAACAGTCGCCGAGGCGATTGCCGTAGCCCAAGCAAAGCAGATTCCGCTCACCAATTCACTCCTTGATGAAATTAAGGCGGTTATGGATACAATGCCGCCAACCTATCAACCCTCGATGAAGATTGATCTGGAGCGTGGCAAACCCAGCGAACTTGAAGCGGTGAGTGGAGCTATTTCGCGTATGGGTAAAGAGTTAGGCGTATCCACGCCGATTAATGATTTTATCTACGCTTGCTTGAAACCCTATGCAGATGGCGAACATTAGCCGACAACGCTACCATGGGGTCTGGTACAACCAGCGCTTACAGCCGATACAAAACAGCTGCGTGGCTGAAGAGCAGCATTCTAAATCCTTATATCTCTCCAACAAGGCTGAAGTTTTGAAATACTAAAAAAAAAGTTATGAAATCCAATATCGTTGCCGGAATGCCGAATTGCATATTTCTTTTATAAATCACAGGTTCAGAAGTATTTAGTTTTCTGGAAAGTTGAAAGGAGATCTTCCAGAGCTGAATCATATCCGTGGAGGAATTTATTAATGTCAGATATTGTTCAAGAAAGCGATATTTCATACCATAATCTTTTCAGGTCGATGACACAGGGTGTTGTCTATCAAAATGCGGAAGGCAAAATTATAACTGCAAATTCGGCTGCCGAAAAGATTTTGGGATTAAGTTATGACCAAATGACCGGTAGAACATCATTAGATCCACGTTGGAAGGCAATTCATGAAGATGGATCCGAGTTTTTAGGGGAGTCGCATCCGGCAATGGTTGCTCTTAATACAGGTGAAAGAGTAAAAGATGCGTTAATGGGGATTCTTAATCCAGAAAAGGAAACCTATCAGTGGATAAATGTTAATGCCGTGCCAGTGTATAGAGAGGGTGAAGAAAAACCCTACCAGGTGTATACAACATTTGAAGACATTACAGAACGTAAAAGAACCGAGGAGGAGCTGCGAGACAGTGAAGCGAAATATAGCAGTCTTTTCCATCGTTCAAATGATGCCATTTTTATTCATGATTTAGATGGGAAGATTATCGAAGCGAATCAAAAGGTCTTGCAGCTATTTGGATACACAAGTTCCGAAATATTATCTATCAAAATAAATATGTTTCACCCAGCCGAAGCTCTTGAGAAATCGAAATGGGCCTTTGATACAATCATACAGGAAGGGTTTGTTAGATTTGAAATAGAATTCAAAAAAAAGAATGATGAGGTGTTTTGCGCCGAGGTCTCCTCAAGTCTTTTTGAAATAGGTGGTAAAAAAGTCATCCAGGGTATCGTTAGAGACATCACCGAACGCAAGCAAGCGGAAGAGGTGCTGCGGGAGAGCGAGGCGCGCCACCGCGAACTGTTCGTCTCGAATCCGAACCCGATGTGGATCTACGACTTGGAGTCGCTCGCCTTCCTGGACGTAAACAATGCGGCGATCTCGCATTACGGTTACAGCCGCGAGGAATTTCTCTCCATGACCCTCAAGGATATCAGCCCTGCCGAAGATGTGCCGCGCCTGCTGGACAATGTCAAGCGTGTGAGCGACGGCTTGGACAAGGCCGGGATCTGGTTTCACACTCGGAAAGACGGAAGCGTCATTGAGGTCGAGATTACCTCCCATGTGTTGCTGTTCGATCAGCGCCAGGCCGAAATGGTGATGGTGCGCGACATCACCGAGCGCAGGCTGGCCAGGGAGTCGCTTAAGATAAGTGAACGACGTTATCGGACTTTATTTGAGAAGACCACCGACGCGATTTTTATTGTGGAACAGAGTACGGGACGATATCTGGATGCAAATTTAGCTGCCATCCGGTTGACCGGCCGGAGATTGTCAGAGTTAAAGCAGATGACCACGAAGGATGTCACGCCCGTCGGGTATAGTGAACGGCTTGATATCAGCGCCAAATCAAATAAGACTAAAGAACTGGGAAAGGTTATTTACCTTCGTCCCGACGGGACACACCGGATGGCATTGCTCACCACCGTACCGTTAGATAGCGAGGCAATAATCGGTATTGCAAGGGATATAACAGATGAGGTGGCAATGGAGGATAAGCTACGTCAGGCACAGAAAATGGAAGCCATAGGAACCCTGGCCGGTGGTATCGCTCACGATTTTAACAATATCCTGGTTCCCCTAATGGGATATTCTGAAATGCTCAAGGAAGACTTGCCGACTGACAGCCCGTTACAGGGGCATATTGATGAGATTCTTCATGCTGCCTTGAGGTCGAAGGACCTGGTTAAGCAAATCCTGGCGTTCAGCCGGCAGGGCAATCAAGACATTAAACCAATCAAACTGCAGCCGATTGTCAAAGAGGCGCTAAAACTGCTTCGATCTTCGATCCCGACAACAATAGATATTCAACAGGACGTAGCCCCCGATTGCGGCGTCGTAATTGCCGATCCCACCCAAGTCCATCAAATCGTCATGAATCTGGCCACCAACGCCTTCCATGCAATGGAAGAGACTGGCGGCAGGCTCAAAGTGCATCTTAAAAAGGTTCAGATGGGAACAGATCAATCTTCCTTTCCAGAATTGATTCCCGGTGAATATGCCCTCTTAACTGTTTCAGACACCGGCACCGGTATAAAAAAAGATGTTATGGACAAAATATTCGACCCTTATTTTACAACAAAAAATACGGGTAAAGGAACGGGCTTGGGGCTCTCTGTAGTACAGGGAATTGTCAAAAGCTGTAACGGCGACATTCGTATCCACAGTGAACCTGGGAAAGGGACTGAGATTGATGTTTATCTGCCAATAATGGTTCGAAAGGTCGATGATATACAAAGGGACCGGAGCGAACCTATGCTTGGCGGCACTGAGAAAATTCTTCTGGTTGATGATGAGGAGGTTATTGTCAGAATGGAGCGACAGATGCTTGAACGGTTGGGTTATCGGGTAACCGTACGGACGGGAAGTTTAGACGCTTATGAAGCATTCAAGGCCCATCCTGAATCATTTGATCTGGTCGTCACGGATATGACCATGCCCAATATGACCGGTGTTCAGCTTACCGAGAAGATTAAGAAAATTAGGCCGGATATTCCGGTCATTTTATGCACAGGTTTTAGCCATCAGATAAACAATGAGAAAAGCAAGGCACTGGGCATTCAGGGATTTATAATGAAACCCGTGCTAATACGAGAGATTGCAGAAGCCATACGAAAGGTTCTCAATATATCAGCTGCTTGGCAATAAAAAGGTAGACACAAGATCTTGTATTCTGCCTCTTTCATTATGAAGGCAAGTTGACAATTGAAGCCCGTAGCCTCGGGCTGATCGAGTTCAAGGCCTTGCCATCAAGATTGGAAGGCGTTACGATGACTACCCATAGCGCTATACAAGGACGATGGACAAATTTATCGATAAGAGCAGAAACAAGGGAGGACAATATCATGAATAGAAAAGGAACGAAGATTGGGATATTTGTGCTGGCAAGCATGGCGGTTTTGGCTTTGCTCATCATCGGCAGCACACCGGTGAATGCTAATGATGCGTCCGAGGCCCAAGGGATTGTGGACAAGGCCAAGGTCACTCTTGACGCCTTTATGCGTAATAAGGATTACTCCTGGATTCACGAAAACCTCAAGAATGCCAAAGGTATTTTGATCTATCCCCAAATCCTCAAGGCTGGTTTCATTCTCGGTGGTTCCGGGGGGACCGGTGTTTTTCTGACAAATGATCAGAAGGGGGGAGATTGGAGCCAGCCTGCGTTCTACACAGTGGGTGCCGTCAGCTTCGGTCTTCAGATCGGCGGCGAATCAGCGGAGACCGTGATCTTGGCAATGACCCAGAAGGCAGTAGACTCCCTTTATACCTCGTCCGCGAAGCTAGGAGGCGACACCTCGTTTGCGGTGGGGCCGGTAGGCGCCGGTGCGAAGTCGAATGTGATGGCTGATTTTATTGCATTTTCAATGAGCAAAGGGGCCTATGTCGGGCTGAACCTTGAAGGCTCTGTGGTCAAGGTGAGAGACAGCCTCAACACGGCATACTATGACAAGGAAGTGAGCCCTGTGCAAATCATCGCGCAGAAAAAGGTCAGCAACAAGGGTTCTTCTGAACTTCGTTCAGCTTTAAAAAAGGCGGCAAAATAGTCTGACCAATCAGATTATATGCTGTAACCTAATCCTACAATTTTGTCTCTTTAATTAACAGATAAGGTAAATTCTGCTTGATTTATCTTCATCTGTTCTCCTTAATGTGGTGGCTCATTGCCTAAGTGGGCCGCCACACGTTTTTAAAAGACATATTCATAAGCCCACCTTTTATTGCACCTGATTCCGAATCCGGACAAACCGCAAATAATAAATTACAAGCACCACCCGATCTTAAAATTGGGCCAAATTAATTCCAAATTACAATATCCAAATCCACCGGCGACGAATCAAAAGCCAACTGTTTGGCAAGAGATCTTCGGTATTCAAAGGACTTTTATTGACATTTTAAATAGTACTCAGTATACGGTATACCAATTCATTTTTATTTGATGACTAACGAGGTTTTCAACACAGTATCCATCGAAATCTGATAAAGGATGGTGGGAGATGACACAAGCCAAAACTCATCAAAACGAACTGGAGAGACTGTCTGCCTTGGAGAGCCGCGCGGAAATCGGCGGGGGTCCCAAAGCCATCGCGCGACATCATCAAAAGGGAAAATTAACCGCGCGCCAACGGCTCGATCTGCTTTTCGATCCGGACAGCTTTGTCGAAGTCCACAAGCTGGCTCAAAGTCAGTCCGTTGATTTCGGTATGCAGGAAAAAAAGGTTCCCGGAGACGGTGTGGTCACCGGTTACGGTACCATTGAGGGACGACTGGTCTTCGCCTATGCCCAGGACGTGACGGTGCTGGGCGGCTCCGTCGGTACGATCCATGGCCAGAAAATTTGCCGCATAATGGATGAAGCCATAAAAGTTAAAGCGCCGTTGGTTGCCTTAAACGATTCCGGCGGCGGACGCTTGCACGAAGGTTTCTTTGCCTCCAAAGGTGTGGCCGGAATGTTTTATCGCAATACGGCCGCTTCGGGATTGATTCCTCAGATTACCGGCATGATGGGTTCCAGCGCCGGAGTTGCCGTTTATTCACCGGCTTTGACCGACTTTATTGTCATGGTAAAAGGACAAAGCCATATGGTCATTACCGGGCCGGCGATTATCAAATCGGTAACCGGTGAGGACCTTGGCCTCGAAGAACTTGGCGGTGCCAAAGTTCACAGTGAGAAAACCGGTCAGGCCCACTTTGTGACCGAAAGTGATCAGGAGTGTATCGATATTATCAAAAAGCTGCTCGGTTATCTGCCGTCCAATAACGATGAGCAACCACCGCTAGTCGAAAACAGCGATGATCCCGAGCGCCTCGACGACAGCCTGGAAAAAATCGTACCGGCTGATTTTAAAAAATCCTACGACATGCACCAGGTGATTTTACGGATTGTCGATAATGAAGATTTTTTCGAAGTTCTACCCCGGTTTGCCTCCAATATTATCATTGGCTTTGCACGCATGGATGGATGCAGCATCGGCATCGTCGCCAATCAACCTCGCTTCAAAGCCGGGTGCCTGGATGTGGATTCCTCCGACAAAGCCGCACGTTTCATCCGGTTCTGTGATGCCTTTAACATACCCCTGATCAATCTGGTGGATGTACCGGGATATTTTCCAGGAGCCACCCAGGAGCATGCCGGCATTATCCGTCACGGCGCCAAAATGTTGTATGCCTACGCCGAAGCAACAGTGCCCAAAATCACCTTGGCCCTGCGCAAGGAATACGGCGGGGCTGTGATGGGTATGTGCTGTGTCGGTATGGGGGTGGACCTGATGCTTGCCTGGCCCATCGCACAACTGGTGGTGCTGGATACCACCGCAGCGGTAAATCTTATTTTTCGCAAAGACATTGCAGCCGCAGAAAACCCTGAGGAATTCAGACGCCAGAAAATAGAAGAATATGACTACAAATATTCCAACCCGTATCATGCAGCGTCGAATATGCTGGTGGACTCCGTTATCAAGCCCCGCGAAACCCGGCCGCAGCTCATTAAGGCCTTGCGAATGCTGAAGAACAAGCATAGACCGGCGCCGAATAAACGGCATGGCAATATACCCCTGTAAGTCCGGTTAGGCCGGTGTGCCGGTTCGCCGGTTGACCCGTTTAGTCCGTTGGCCCGCTTTGCCGGTTTAGTCCGTTTGCCGGTTAGTCCGTTGAGTCCGTTGTGCAACCATGCGGATTAAAATAAGATCACTCATATTTACAATTTGGGCTGGCTCAAAGGGCATAACCGGCTCAACCGATTTATCAGTTACCGGTTAACGGGCGAACGGGCAAACCTGAAACCTATTTTAGAGGA
Organism: uncultured Desulfobacterales bacterium; assembly: GCA_945787595.1. The sequence goes on from CALZJV010000093.1 coordinate 9,372, forward strand.
ATTATCAGTGTAAAAAATCTTAATATCCGTTTTTGAATAAAAGTTGAAAGGATACCTAACTCATGGATTTCGATTTGAGCAAAGAGCAGAAAATCATTCAAAAAGCGGCACGCGAATTTGCTAAGGGTGAATTTACCGATGTGGCCAGAGACCTGGATATCAACGAAACCTATCCGGAGAAAATCGTAGAAAAAGCGCGCGAGTTGGATCTGATCGGGCTTTTCATTCCCGAAGCATATGGGGGTCCCGGGTTAGGCTATTTAGAACAGGCCATGGTGCTGGAAGAATTCTGGAAAGTTGACCCGGGTATCGGACAGCAACTCAGCTCGATTACCTTTGGTGCCGAAGAGTTGATTCTTTTCGGGACCGAAGCGCAAAAAAAGAAGTGGCTGCCGCCGCTGTTTGAAGGAAATGCGGTCATGGGGTTTGCTATCACCGAACCGGATGCGGGTAGTGACACCGCCGCGGCGACCACCACAGCGGTCAGAGACGGAGACGATTACGTCATCAACGGCAGCAAGGTGATGATCGGCAACGGTACGGTCGGCACCTTTATGCTGGTCTACTGTCTCACCAATCCCGAAGTAGAGCGTAAAACCGCCCGCCACAGTATTTTGATTGTAGAGACCGACCGCGTAGGCTACAAAGCCGACCCCATGCACGGAAAAATGGGATTGAGAGCCTCCGACACCTCCGCGATATATTTTAATAATGTCAGGGTACCCAAAGAAAATTTACTGGGTGTCGAAGGAAACGGATTTATTCAATTAATGAAGTTTTTCGATCATTCAAGGGCCTATGTTGCCGGACACGGTATTGGTCTGGCCCAGGGAGCCCTGGATATGTCCGTCAAGCATGTTAAAGGCAGAAAGCAGTTCGGCCGTCCCCTCGGCGCATTTCAGGTCACCCAGTTTAAGATTGCTGATATGGCGACCAAGGTCGAAATCGCGCGAACCATGGTCTACAAATCCGCCTGGCTGCTGGATCAGGGAAAACCCGATACGAAATTGACGGCCATGGCCAAATTGTTCGCCTGTCATGTGGCCGTTGAAGTGGTGGATGAAGCTCTGCAGCTTCACGGCGGATACGGTTATTTCAATGACTATGATGTCGAACGCTTCTACCGCGCCGCCAAGGTACTGGAAATTTATGAGGGGACCAAGGAAGTAGAAAAGATCGTGATATCGAGAGAGGTATTGGGGAAATTGTAGCCGCTTAAAACAATCTAATTCGCAATCAAATGATACTATCACGACATCATCTGATTGTCGATGCAGTTCATTCGCAGGCATAGGGTGAACGCATTTGGAAAGTATAGGGGGGATGAAAATATTTTCTGGAAGACGATATCACTATCGGCACCTGCCAAACCAGCTGCGTGACCCCATATTTATGATGGAAACGCAATCTTCTATCATTTTAGACCTTATCTGCGTCCATCATAAATAGGGGTCACATGGCGACAAAATAGTTTGATACGTTGGCCGATTTCGCAGGCGCGATCAACACTGATGTCGTCCCACACCCTTACCTTTCCGTCGTCACCGGATGTGGCAAATCGCTCACCATCGGGATGTACCGCCAGTCGCCAGCTTGCGCCCGCGTGAGCCGACCAGGCCTCGGACAATCTCCGGCCCGTCTGGGCATCCCACCAGTGCAGCATGCCACTGCGGTCGACGACCACCAGGGTTACGCCGCCGGACAAATACGCCAAATCCGTTGCTCCGCCGGTGTGGCCGGTAAAAGCGGCCTGCTGCGTTCCGGTCGCGAGATCCCACAATGTTACGACCTCATCGCTGGAGGCCACCGCCAAGTGCTGTGAGTCCGGGCTGAATGCCGCGCTCCAGAGGACATCGTCGTCGGCTTTAATCTCTCTCACGACAGCGGCTTTTTCGAGGTCCCACACCCTGACGTTGCCATCGTTGGAAGTCACTGCAAGCAGAGCGCCATCCGGCGATTGAGCCGCTCGCGTATTTTGTCCGCCTTCCTGCGCCAAAGTCGCTAGCAGGGTGCCGGTTTCGACTTCCCAAAGTCGCACCTGCCCATCGCTTGCGCTCACGAGCTGCTTTCCATCGGGCCTGAACGTGAGCGACCAGATCATCCCGTCATGAGCGTCGATGGCCCGCTGTACTGTTCCGTTTGTCAGGTTCCAGAGACGGACTTGACCGGAACGGTCGCCCGACGCCAATAAGCGTCGATCCGGTGAAAAAGCAAGCGCCCACACCTGATGCTTGTGCCCCTTGAGAACCATAAGTGCCTTATTGGTGTCCAGTTGCCAAACCTGCACGACGCCCAAATCGTCACCTGCTGCTAAATGCTTGCCATCGCTGCTGAAAGCCACTCCTCGCGCCAATCTCCCGGTCACCTGTCGCTCGCTGGCCAAAGGATAAGTACTGTCGAAACTCCACAATCTAATTACCTGATCCCGGCCGAGGGTGGCCAACAGTCTGCCATCCTCGCTCAACTCAGCGTCAACAATGGCCTGACTGTGACCGCGAGGCGTCGTTACGATCGGCACCTGTCGTTCCGGGTCCCATAAGCTCACGGCGCCATCGGCGTTACCGCCGATCAAAACACGCCCATCCGGCCTGAAGACTACCGACCCAATCTGCTGGTCGTTCCCAAACGCCGGCCCGATGATACGTCCGGAAGGGAACTCGAGCACCATGGAGGTGCCGTCGGTGCTGGCCGTTGCAAATCGATCAGCGGCGGGGCTGAATGCGAGCTTTAACAGGTGGCTGGTGTGGGCGCCGGTAATCGGTTCAAAGAGGGGCTCGCGCGATGGTATCGCCCAGCCATAGATCGTTCCATCATGGATGCTGGCCATCAAGCCGCGTCCGTCGTGGCTGAATTCAACGACATTAAAGCCGAGGGTAACATCGATCAGCGGTCGCCCGATGGGAGTTCCTTGCACCGCATTCCACAATTGTACGGTTCCATCTCCGTTCGCTGTGGCCACGGTTGAGCCATCCGGGCTGAAGCAAACGCCCATGATAACGTCACCGCTCTCCCCGATTTTCCGACCCCCACCGCCCAGTCCTTCCTCGACCGTCCAGAGGCGCAATGTACCGTCGGCACCGGCGGATGCGAGCCACCGACCGTCCGGACTGAATTCCACATCGCGGATCCCGCCGACGTGGCCCCGAAGACTTGGGCCAACCCGCTGTCTCGTGGCAGTATCAATCAAATCGATGGCGCCGTCCCGTTGCGCTGATGCCAGCAGGGCACCGTCGGGGCTCAACGCGATCGAGAGGGCGTCACCGGCAGCCACAGGGCTGCCAACCAGGAAAGGACCGTCTTGGGTCAACACCCTTCGCGCCGCCAACATCGCTGCACGGGCGTCGTATGCCGGTGGTTGTGTTACGGCGCGCGCCACTGCTTCGGCTGCGAGGACCAGAGCAAGAAGGGGATCTGTCTCGACCATTCCATGCGCACCCACACCCAATGCCGCAGCAAACCGCTCATGGGCCTCAGCCGTTGCCAATTCGGCCCGTTGTTCATTCAGGCGGGCTTCACGCAGCGCGATAAAGGCAACCAACGATGCTATTGTGGCGCCCAATGCCAGCGACGATAAAACTGCAATTACAACACGACGGATTCTGCGTGTCCTGCGCTTTTTTTCCGCCGCGATCGCTTCAGCTTTGGCCTTGGTTTCGGCGGATGCATCCAGAAAGATCCGCTCGATCTCGCCGAGCTGGTCCGGATTCTGACCTGCCCATTCGAGCGCCGAAAGCAGTGGCATCCCCCGATATAGAAGGTCGGGGTCCCGGCCCTCGGTGTCCCACTCCGCCGCTGCCCGACTAATTCGCTGCCGCGTGCGAAGTTCGTCGCGGGACGTTTCGATCCAGACCCTCAGCCGCGGCCATGTGCGTAACAAGGTTTCGTGGGCAATCTGAACGCTGGCGTCATCGACCGTCAGGAGCCGGGCCTCGGTCAGGCATTCCACGATGCGACGCATCACCTCCGGATTTGAGTCATGTTCGATCTCGGAACGGGCCAGGACCCGTCGTGTGTCGGGTGTTCCCTCCCCCGGGGTCACGAGACGAAGGAATAGGCGCTCGGTTGCCTTTCTCTCAATCGCATTGAAACGGTCCTTGAATATCGCATCTGCGGTCTGGCTGATGGCACCCGCGACGCCACCGGCTGCACGAAATCCCTCTATCGTAAGGGTGTTGCCTTTTCGACGCAACCAAGTCTCAACGAGGGCGTGGGCCACCAACGGCAACGAGCCCGTCTCGCTACCCGCTTCCTCGATAATGGCGTCAACCAAGCCGTGTTCCAGATGCAGACCCATCGGTCGTGCCGGCTCGTTGATCGCGCGCTGCAGTTCCGACTCCGTCATAGGACCGACCAGTACCTGATTGTTGGTAATGCGTTCAGCCAACCAGGGTATTTGGGCACATGTCGCATAGAAATCGGCCCGGACTGCAATCACGACCCGCACTGTGCTGTCGGCTGGATCGGTCATGGCCGAAAGTGCTGTGACGAATTTGGTCTGCTGCGGTGCGGGAGCCAGCGTGAACAATTCCTCGAATTGGTCGATGCAAAGCACCAGGGAGCGATGCACACCGCCCAGATGGCGGGCCATCGTCGGGTGCGCGATAACATCTTCAAGGGATAGGGGAGAATCACTGGAAGTCGATTCCCTGGTCATCTGGAAAAAAAGCTCGGCCAGAGGGTCTCGCCCCGGCGTAAACAGGGCGAAACGCCAGGCGTCGCTTCCCGGCAGTGCGCCGGCTTTGAGCGCCGGTATCAGACCGGCTCGTACAGCCGAGGATTTGCCGCTTCCCGACGGTCCTCCAACCACGAGAACGCGATTCAGCTGAACGCGACGCACGAATTCGTCGATGAGCGCCTCTCGTCCAAAAAAGAAACGCGCGTCCTCCGGCTGGTATGCAGCTAAGCCCTTGTATGGACAAGGCGTCTCAAGAGAGGCGACCTCGGTGGGCAGACCGACCTGTACCTCTATTGCCTCCTGTGACAGTGCCTCATGAACGGCTGCACGCCAGCTATCCATACAGCTGAAGCGGTCTTCCGGGTCGAGCGCCATACCCTGTTCGATTACCTCTCGCCATAGGCTCGGCAATTCGGCCAAACGGTTACTCACCCGACTGGTCACCGGCGGAGGCTCCCCGGTCAGCACATGCCAGAGCATGGCGGTGGCAGCATAGACATCCGCAGCCGGCGTAATTTCCGCCCTGGGATCCCCCTGCTCGGGGGCCTGGTAAAGCGGCGTACCGCCTACGATAGTAGCAGCAGCGGCGTGCTTCAAAAGGTCTTTGGCGATACCCAGATCGCTTATCAGCATGCGCTCGTCGGTCCCCACCAGCGCAGCGTGCGGCTCCAGGGACTCAACTGCCGTCGGATGCAATGTAACCGACCCCCTGCGCACATGCTGGAACAGCGTGTTGGCGGGTTTGATGTCCCGATGAACGAGGCCCGCTTCATGAATGGCGGCCACACCGTCGGCCACAGCGTTTACCAGCGCCTTGACGCTCTGCGGGTCCGGCCTTCGAGTGCCGCAAAGGCGTTCAAGGCGCTGTGCGAGTGTGCCTCGATCAGCGAAGTCCATCACAAAATAAGGGCGCCCATCATTGAGCCGACCTACATCGTGGACCATGACCACATTCGGAGACCGAATACGCCGCAGCAGGCGAGCCTCTTCAAGAAATCTGAGTTGGATTCCCTTATCCGCAGCAAGCTCGCTTCGCAATATCTTGAGCGCGACGTAACACTCCAGTTCCTCATCCCAGGCCCGCAGGACGACCGCGAATCCGCCTGTTGCGATTTCATTACGAACCTCAAAGCGACCGACGTAAGAAGGCAACTCCATATATGCAACAGCCCGCTATAATTTATCGCTTACATCGATGCACTGATAAACCTTTGCGTCGATGATGTTGTGATTACGGTCAGCCGGACTGACACAGACGGTGGTCGCTTGGCCGCGGACACTGGTCGACGCGGCACCCTGGGTGATGTAGGTTGGATAGTCGGCGTGCCGGTGCCATCTGCCCTGTTCCACGCCGTAGACCGGCTTCGCATTTCTGCCGACTTGCTCGACGGTGAAATTCTCACCCCACCATACGTGAAAGTGGTTTTTTGAGACATCGGGTGTAAAGTTTGATTTGAATGTGAGCTCCAACTCCTCGCCCGATCGCTTCACTTCCATGATCTTGACCTCACAGCCATCTACCGGACAGGCGTTGGGCATGCCGGCTGCGACGGGCCTCCCATTGGCGCCGATTACGATCGCTGCGACGATCAGTATCGTCACCCAAACCCGAGCTGTAAGGCATATATTGGTCGAATTATTTACATTCAGCATATGGCTCATTTCGTATCCCTCCTCTAATTTTCAAATCGCTTAAGAGATAAGTAGTTGTTTGTTTTTGACTGGAAAATCAGAAAACTTTCAATTGTGGATCTATTTCCGATCAAGCCTTATTTATCTGAATTTCGATGATCAGAAATAGCGTAGGCACTCTATATCGATGGATAGATTTTCTTAAGCTTAATGATTGTATATATGCTCGATTTTATTAATGTCAAGCAGCAGACAATGCGAAAAGGCGATCGCTTCTTGGCATTTTTCCTTGACATGTTCAATTCTATTGAATATATTTTTTTTTAATTTTATAGTATGAAACACTCAAAAAGGAAATGAAGTCAACTTCGACCCATCAATCGCTTAAGCGAGGACTGCAAATTGTCGAAATGGTGGCAGAAATGGCCGAACCTGCAACGCTTTCGGCGATTGCGCGCAAAAGCAGATTAAACCGGAGTACGACGCACCACATCCTCAAGGCGCTGGTAGAGTTCGGCTATCTGGTTCAAGCACCCGAGACGCATGTCTACTCGCTGTCATCCAAGCTATTCCGGCTTACCCGGCGGACTTGGACTGTCGACCAGCTTGCCGGGATAGCCACTCCGTTTCTCGAGGAATTGGGCAATCTGACGGGGGAAGGCACAAGTCTGGCCGTTTTGCGGAACGGACATGTGACCATCGCCGCCAAGCAAGAGCAGGACGGCCCGCTGCGCGTGGTCCAACGGGTCGGAGAATCGAGGCCGGTCTACTGCACTGCCGTAGGCAAAGTTTTGGCAGCAGAGCTGTCCGAGCATGAGCTTGACGAACTCGTCGAACGAACCGATTTCCAAAGGAAGACGCCAAAAACGATTACCTCGCCGGCCGTCTTTCGCAAGGAGATGGCCAGGATTAGAAAGAAAGGCGTTGCCTTTGATAACGAAGAGCATATCAAAGGGGTGCGTTGCCTTGCGGCTCCCATCAGAGATTATTCTGGAGATGCTCGGGCAGCCCTGTGTGTCGTCGGCCCTAAAGACAATTTGTCGCCTAAACGCATGATTATCGTGCAGCACGATTTGCTTGCAGTAGCAGCCGCAATGTCGGAAAGGCTGGGATACAAGTCTCTAACTGTTGCGAGTTATCATTCTAAATAGTCGGTGCCAGCCGAATATTTCAAAAACGGCGAATCACCCGCCGGAAAGGAGGATAAAGCCGGTGTTAGACTGGATGTGTCGCTCGGAAGCGGTGCTGAAGTATTCATGACCTTGTCACTGCCTGTCCACCTTTAATCACCGTCGACCGAAGTTACAGAACCGATCCACAGGTGTGGCAGTCAGATCCGGTTTCTGTGGTTGAAACAGGCGGCGCCAGGACCGCAGGCACAGTCCAACAAACCGGGGGATGGATGGCAGCGCCCGGGCGCAGGATCAATGTTAAACTATCTTCAATCATGTCGATGGTTATGAAAGGAGGTTTTATCATGAGAAACTTTCGAAAAATTATTGTGCTGGCCACAGTTGTGGCCCTGTCTTTACTGCTTGTCTACTCACCGGCAATGGCCAAAGCCAAATACACCCTGAAGTTTAACCACGTGTTGTCTCCAAAGGATCCGTTCCACGCTGGGTTTAAAAAGTGGGCCAAGGCGGTTGAGCAGAGAACTAAAGGTGAGCTGGAGGTACAGGTTTTCCACAGCGCCCAGCTGGGGGTCGAGGAAGACATCATTGAACAGATACGAGCCGGTGCCAATATAGGCCAGAATACCGACTCGGCCAGAATGGGCAACTACGTGCCCGAAATAGCCGTCATGAACGGCCCCTATTTTGTCAGCGATTATAATGACGTCTTCAAATTGGGCGACTTGCCGGTCGTCAAGGCTTGGAAATCCAAACTGGAGAATGAGTTCGGCATCAAAATTCTATCTTTTTACTGGGTCCAGGGATTCCGAAGCATGGTTACCAATAAGCCTATCCGGACACCGGAAGACTTGAAAGGTCTTCGAATTCGAACTCCCGGTGCCCCGATCTGGCAGGAGTCGATCCGTTCCATAGGGGCGACTCCCGTGGCCATGGCATTTGGCGAAATTTTTCCGGCAATGCAGCAAAAGGTGATCGACGGTTGTGACAACGTTTACAATGCCACCTATGCCGGCAAACTCTACGAGGTCGCCAAGTACTTCAGCGAAACGGAACACATTCTGCTGATCAACTTTGAAATTGTCAGCGCCAAGTGGTTCTACAGCTTGCCGCCCGAATACCAGAAAATTTTGGAAGAGGAGATGGAAAAAGCGGCCATTGAGACTTCAAGACTGGTCATGGACGTGAAATCGGCAGAATCCAAACAGAAGTTGAAAGAAAAAGGTATGATTATCGTTGAGGACGTTGACATGGAGGCCTTCCATAAAGCCGGTATGCAAGCCTATGAGGTTCTGGGCATTTCCGACGCCTTCAAACAGGTTCATATGGAACTTGGCAAATAGCCCGTGTTGGATGTGATAATCCAAAAAACTGGCGGAAGTTGATCTTTTTAAATCGCTGCCTTGCCGGATTGAGCCGCTGCTCGGTCCGGGAGGGACGTAAGAAGATCGGGTGGTTTTGCCGTCCGGCGTCATCAGCACCGAACCAGCGGGCGGGAAAAGTCGGCGGGTCAGCGGCTGCGGAGGTTTGATGAAAAAACTTTATGACTATGTTTGCCTCGGCGAGTTGTTTGTCGTAAAAGTGGCGTTTGTTACCCTGGTGCTGCTGGTCTTCATCGCTGCCTTCACCCGCTACATCGGATATCCGATCAACTGGTCGGTGGACATGGCCCAGTGCCTGTTTGCCTGGTGCACCTTTTTGGCCGCCGACATCGCTATGCGAAACAACAAACTCATGAGGGTCGACTTCTTTGTCAAGAAGTTGCCGGAACACTACAGAAACAAAGTCGAGCTGCTCAACCTGATCATCATTCTGGCTTTTCTGCTGGCACTCATCGGTTACGGTTCCTGGCTCAGCTACACGACCCGGTTCAGAACTTTTCAGGGCATTCCCGGTTTCAGCTACACCTGGGTCACCCTCAGCGTACCGATGGGCTGTCTGCTCATGTCCATCACCACTGCGTTGAACATCCGGGCAATTCTCAATGAAATCAGAACCGTAAACGCGACATGAAGTTGCCCGGCAACTGGGGGACTGCTGCGCCGGGAAAGGGGTAAAGTGCTGCTGGTCGTTATCTTGTTCGTTGTTTTTCTCATAATGGGCATGCCCATCGCCTTTGCCATCGGGATTTCAGGAGCTGCATTTTTTCTACAGTATGCGGACTCGCTGCCGTTTACCATGACGGTCCAGCTGGCCATCTCCCAGACCCAGAACTTTCCCCTTCTGGCCATCCCGCTGTTCATCTTTTCGGCCAACCTGATGAATGAGACTGGATTGACCCAGCGGCTTATAAACCTGGCCTCGGTATTGACGGGGCACATGCGCGGCGGCCTGGCTCAAGTCAGTGTCGTTCTCAGCGCGCTGATGGGCGGAGTGTCCGGTTCAGCCATCGCCGACGCGGCCATGGAGGCGAGAATACTGGGGCCGGACATGGTCAAGGACGGCTATTCGAAAGGATATACCGCCTCGGTTCTAACCATACCGTCCAATATCACGGCTATCATACCGCCGAGCATCGGCCTCATCCTCTATGGAACCATCGGCGAGGTATCCATCGGGCGACTGTTCGCGGCCGGTTTGCCGGTTGGCCTGTTGATGGTGTTCGCCCTAATGGCCGCGGTATCGTTTTCATCCAAACAGAAAGGCTATCTGCCCAGAAGGAAGCGGGCTTCATTCAAAGAGATCGTCACGGCCTTGATCGACAGCATCTGGGCGTTTTTGTTTCCTGTCCTTCTAATCGGCGGTATCCGGTTTGGTTTTTTCACCCCGGCGGAAGCCGGTGCCTTCGCTGCCGTCTATGCCATTTCCATCGGAATGTTGTTTTACAGGGAGCTGACCTGGGAAAAGTTTAAAAAAACCCTGGTTTTAACCGTTTTGGATATCGGCGCGATCATGTTCATCATTTCCATGTCCGGCATTTTCGGCTATGGCCTGGCCTTCGAGCAGATGGGTGACTTGTTCGCTGAGGTGATGCTCGGCCTTTCTGAAAACCCACATGTGGTGCTGCTGCTGATACTCGGCTCTTTGCTCGTGATCGGCATGTTCATCGAGAGCGTCGTCATTATTCTTTTATTCACCTCCGTTTTACTCCCGATGATCGACCAGGTCGGGGTTGATCCGGTCCATTTCGGACTGGTCATGATGCTCATGGTCACCCTGGGATTGGTCACACCGCCGGTTGGGGTATCGATGTACACGGTCTGTTCAATCCTGGATTGCCCGCTGGAGAAGTACGTCAAGGCAAGCATTCCGTTTATTGCAACCATCATTTTCGTTGATATCATCATCATCTTTTTTCCGGATATCTGCCTGTTTCTACCGAACCTCATATTCGGCAAGTGACCGTCGTACGGCGAGAAAATCAGGTTTGATATCAATAGTATACCCAGGAATTTCGTTATCGCGACCTTTCTACTAACATTTATAAAGGCCAGGAAACGTCATGGGGTTTGAAGATCAGGTCGTGTTGGCCACCGGCGCTGCCAGGGGAATTCCTGCGCTATTGCCGTGGCTTTTGCCCTGGAAAAGGCCCTGGTGATCATCTATGGGTAGCCGGTTTATTGATGTCAGTTGAATAGGTTTCCCCCATTTTTAGTATCCGAAGTTCCATGTTTTCAGGCCGCATCTGATCCCAGGCATATTGCAATCGACGCGGGGGTTCAAGCATATGTTCATAGCTAATTATCCAGGTGCCCCAGGCCCAGGGGATAAAGACATTGCAAGATAGATCCTCAGCGGCCTGAATCGCATCCTCCGGGGCAAAATGCCTGTGGCGCCAGTACCAGGCGGCAATGGGCATCAGACAGATATCGACCTCGCCTATCCGGCTAACAATATCTTTAAATACGTCACTATAACCAGTGTCACCGGCAAAATAGATACGATAATCATTCCATTCAAAAAGCCATCCACCCCACAGGGTTTGATCCTGCTCATGCGAATATATGCCGGAGCCGTGATTTGCAGGCAGAAAATGGATGGTCAGATCGCCGATCGTATCTTTAGTATACCATTCCATGCCAATGACATTGGAATACTTTGATGGAAATTCTCTTTCTAGGCCATTCGGGACATAGTACCGGGTGCTTTCAGGGAGCTTTCCAAGGGTCCGGAAGTTAAAATGATCTAAATGATCATGGGAAATCGCAACTATAACTAGTATGTTCTCCCCAAGCTTTTCAGAACCACCAGCAAAGGGAAGATCTTCAGCAGTAAGAGGCGATTTTGCATTAGGCGCTTCAATTGCGGTATAATTTGCTAATTTTCCGGCCAGTCCATCCCATTGCTCTAATACAGGGTCAATGAGGATTTGAAATTTTCCGCCGAGCTGAATCAGAAAAGATGCATGTCGGATCCAGGTGATCTGTATGTCATGAGTCGGGTTTTGTAAAATTTTGAAATCCGGCTGGACCGTGTATTCGAACGGATCATAGCCCAGAATTCGGTCAATATCTCCTCCTCTGGGATCTGCGAGCAGCCGATATTTGTGCGGCTTTCGTTCGTGCACTTTGAGAAAATCTATGCGGTCATACTCGGTTTCCTCTCCTAAGCCGTACTTTGGTGGAAACAAATTTTTATAGCGCCCATGCTGTTCGTCCCAGTCATCAAGCGTTTCGTTTTTGATGACCAGGCGGTTCGTGGAACAGGCACCTGCGGTACTAAGCACCACAATGCAAAGGATAAAAAATAAAAGATCCAATAAAAATGGTTTAGAGCTAAGCCGATTTTGAATGCAAATGTGCATATATATTATGGCTATCCCAGGTTTTCAAAAGAGTCAATATTGCTGATTAGTTGACGAAAGCCCCAGTTTTCTGGGTTATTCTTCCTTGCATAAAATCCAATCTGGTGCTGCTCTCGAAATCATAAATTTCTCCTATTCCTCAGCCTTTTCAATAGCAACCTTGCCATGCCACAACCTCATAATTGCCATGGTATTTCCCCCTATAATAAAATATATCGCGATGGTTCAGCGGCTTGCTATGTATCAATGCTCATTTCCGGCATAAATCCACATAGGCACTGTTTTTCCTGCTCGCTCGAAACCCAATGATTTGTAAAACCCAACTGCATCAACATCTGCGGTTAACATTTGCTGATGAAATGACGCATATCTCTGTTGTAAAAGCTCCATCATGGAACGCCCAATCCCTTTTCCTTTATGATCCGGATGTACAAGCATATGTGGATAGTAGACAACCAAACTACCATCAGATATAGCATTTGCAATCCCAACAAGTTTTTCTGAAATTCTTGCCGTAACCAATGCATCTGAATTCTTTAGTGCAGGAATCAATTTCTCGGGTTTTTCCGCTGATGACCAGCCATTTGCTTTATAAAGTTCAATAACTTCAGTAGTTCCAATATTGTCTTCCAAACTTATTTCTAATTCCATGTGTATCCGTATTTTTCTATTGGTTTGTCCTCTCCTCGAGTTTTTCCGCTCTCTCCATTGCCATTAAAACATTCCGATGAAATAGATCGTAAGAAATGCCGGTGTTAAGGTGAGCGAACATTTCTCTATACCCCTTATTCTTTAGAAAACCTGCAATGGGCACAAGGGGTTTCACGACATCAAGAAAGAACTCCGAAAGATACAGCCTGCTTGTTCGACCATACCACGGGTTTTTCCACTCAGGCATGGTCACACCACCAATATAGATTCCGGCAACAATGATGGATCTTGCGTTCTGTAATGTAAGTTTCGGATCTCGCCTTTGGTGCTGACTTAACACATAGCCTGTAAATTCAGATGCCTCAATAAATCCGACAGCGTCAATTCCTAAGGATTCAGCAAGATTCCTTATTTTTTCAGAAAGTAAACGTTTTTCCATTTTTCTCATAGCTACAGCGAGGTGGCTTCGTCATACATACCAGTATCGTCCTATTTGTACAGCTAAAGATACATTGAGAATAAACACGGTTCGGGCAAGGTTGTGATATCCAAAGAATCGGAACGAAATTTTGTGCAATCTGGCAGCCGGATTCAGCCACAAACCAAACTCGGTTAAAAATACATGTTTCAAATGGATATCTCAAAGAGAGTTTTTGTAAGATGTTATGTTATGGCCCGCCACGGGTGTCCTGGATCAAAAAATCCATCCTTCAATTAAGGTACGGGTGGGCTCAGATAATTTTCCAAAAATTAAATTTAGGATTTTCTTGACTTGAGGACCGGTTTTGGTGATATTTGTAATTATGCCACGGTGGTAATACCATCTACATATCTAAAGTTTGGGGTAATTTGTGATATTTTATGATATCACAGGTTTTCATAGGCGCGGTTTTTTACAGATTATCTCAATATATCTGTATCTGGGGGATATTTGGCGTTGGGCAAAATTTCTGAAATCTATTGATCGTCATTTTTTTAAAATATCCTTCCTATCTTTACCCTTGACCGCCTAAGCTTCTTTATATATTAATAAATTTTTCCCAACCTAATTTAATTTTACCAAAATCGTTTAAAAACCTTAATTAAGGGGACACCCATGGCAAATGAAGGTTTTAAGCGTAAGCTCACTGCAATCCTTAGCGCCGATGTCGTCGGCTACAGTCGCCTGATGGAAGATAATGAAGAGGCGACCATCCAATCCATAAACGCCCACCGTAAGTCTATATCTACACTTATTGATCAGCACAGAGGACGGGTGGTTGATACGACTGGTGATAATCTTATGGCTGAATTTTCCAGTGTAGTGGACGCGGTCAAGTGCGCTGTTGAAACCCAAAAAGAGATGGGTGAACGAAATGCCGATTTGCCAAAAAAACGACGGATGTTATTCCGAATAGGCGTTAATCTGGGTGATATTGTTGAGGAAGATGACAGAATTTACGGTGATGGGGTCAACATAGCCTCTCGCTTGGAAGGCTTGGCAGAAGGAGGAGGCATTTGCATTTCAAGAACAGCCTATGATCAAGTAAAAAATAAACTTGAACTTGGTTATGAATATTTAGGTGAACACAGCGTTAAAAACATTTCAGAGCCGGTTCATGTTTATAGGGTTCTGATGGAACCGGAAGCAGCTGGCAAAGTCATTGGTGAGAAGCGTAAAGAAAAGCGGTGGATGGCTTTAGCCGCTGTGATTGTTTTGCTCATAGGTGTAGGAGGATTAGCAGGATGGTATCTATATATCGAACAAACTAAGCGGATAGAGCCCGCTTCTGTTGAGAAAATGGCGTTCCCACTCCCTGATAAACCCTCCATTGCTGTGCTGCCCTTTGTCAATATGAGCGGCGATTCCGAGCAGGAGTATTTTAGCGCCGGAATCACCGAACATATTATCACGTCACTGTCAAAGGTCCCGTATATTTTTGTGATTGCCCGCAACTCCACGTTTGCTTACAAAGGCAAGTCTGTAAAAATTCAGCAAATTGCAGAGGAGCTTGCAGTTCGCTATGTGCTCGAAGGAAGCGTGCAGCGATCTGATGACCGCGTGCGCATTACGGTCCAGTTGATAGATGCAACTACTGGGCACCATTTATGGGCGGAAAATTA
>CALZJV010000094.1 GCA_945787595.1 uncultured Desulfobacterales bacterium
TTACCGAAATCTTCTGATTTTTATGACAGCCCCAACACAAATCCACACCGGTACTGACAAGTCCGAAAGGAGGATCCTCACTCATGTTGGCATGGCAAACCAAACAGGCGCCGGCGGCGACCGGCGCGTGTGCATATTTTGTTTTGGTCATTTGATTGTGACATTTTGCCGTCATACAGGACTCACCTTCCTTGATGGGTGAATGTATGGAATGATACATCTGCGATTTGGCGGCCAGATTGGTTACCATCTGCGGCATTTTAGTTTCTATGGTTTTATCTTCAAGGACCTTAGGAGAAACCGGAGTCACCTCCTCTTTTTTAGGAGGGGGTTGCGCCTCGATGGATTTCAGATGAAACGATTGGTCCCAGGTATTTTTTCCCCGTTCAGGGACCGGCATTTCGGGTGCCGTCTCCGTTGCCGGAGCGTCCGGGCCGGTCCCCTCGACCGCCTCCTTCCAGGGTCCGACCGCTGCAGTCGCCACCTCCTGCGATGTCGGGGTCGGGGTTACCGGTGCCGGCGTTTTCTGATCCATCTCCACGGCCGAGGGTGTCGGAGACTCTGGTGATTTAGTGTTCGCTAAAGGAAGATCCTTAAAGCAACCGGCCAGATAAAAAAGAGACAACAACAGGCCCCCAACTGCCATTTTCCTGAAACATTCTAATTTGCTCAGTGATGTCCAATTGCGTTTTACCTGTTTTTCGAATTCCATTTTCAACCTCTCTAGACGTTTGTGCTATTAATATAACGGAGAAAAAACTTTATTCATCATTATTTTTTCGAGGCCGCCCTCCAGCCCAGAGGCAACTTCTTGAAGCGGCCGCCGTATACGATCGGATCACCTTTATAACCAAGAGCCTTGAAGTTGATCCAATCGGTAGCATAAACTTGACTCTTGTCCGCTTTGCGTCCTGCATGAATCAACCGGCTGCCGATACCATCGAAGAGTAGTTCCTTGAAATCCACCCCACGCTTATTCTGATGGCAGCGACTGCAGGAGCGCTTGTTCTTGAGACTCTCATGGCACTGGACGCAGGATAGGGAAAGGACTTTGGGCCGGACCTCATGATTGAGGCTTAAGTACATGGCAGTCTCTACCCATTTATACTCGCCGCTGTATTCCAGCCCGGTAGCCTCGGCGCCGGCGGCAAAAGATTTTTGCCAGTCCAAGGTTTTCCAGAACCCTTCAGGGCCCTCCAGGTTCGGTACAAGGAGGTAGTTATACTTCGCATCTGCAGCCTGAGTGCCACCCATGATCTTGAAGGGATAAATCTTTGACTTCAGATCCTTGATATCACCGACCGGTTCGTTGAGGACGGTAACGCCTTTAGAATTAATCCGGTCGCCCAAAATGTGGCGCTTCACGGTGCCGTTGTACCAGGTATAAACCGGCTTGACTTCGCTGCCCCAGGTGAAGTCACCTGCTTCCCAGGCGTAATCCGGCATGCCATTTTCGTTCCGTTCCACCTTGCGGTTTTTGTCTCCGGCGGTGGACCAGTCCCAATAGGTCTTCGTCGGGGTGCACTTGGCGTATATGGGGTTGTGGCAGGTTACACAGGCGATGTTTTCAACATGTTTATTAAGATGATGGCTTAACAGGGATTTGACCTGGTGGGGCGCATCCGTGTGGCAGTTGTTGCAGGACCGGCTGCCTTCAGATACGGGCAGAGCAATACTGCGCCCGGAAATTTTATGGTTTCTTGTCTTGTGGCAATCATGGCACTGAAAACCCAAACCCTCCATGTGGATATCACAACTTTTGGAGTGAAAATCAGGCAGGGCGTTGAGTTTGCCGTGCCTGACGAAATCATCATCGCCGCCGGAGAAATGACAATTTCCGCAGGTTTTTCGACTGGGCTTGCCGACCTTTTTTGCGACCAGGACCAGATCTACTAAAGGTTCGGGCAGACCTGCGCTGTTGAGGTCTTTCTGATAAGTCCCGGTGGTATCATGGCATACAAGACAGTCGATCCTGGTTTTGTCGTTAAAGTCAAAGGTTGCGTCCCTCCAGCCATAACCGGCATGACAACCCGTACAACGTGGCCAGTTGCTGATAATGCTCACGCAGAAATTGTTGACGGTTACGGTGGCTTTACCCAGATCTACCCGCCTTTCTTGGCCCTGGGTGAATGGAGAAGGACCTTTCCACAGCCAGTGGGTACTGGTAAGCATCTCTTCACCCTGCTCAGGGTGACAACGCAGGCACTCCATTGTTACTTCTATTGGGCTCGGATTTCTGGAGAGTTTGACGAGTTCTTTATGGTCGCGAACCCGCCGCTCATGGCAGGCGTTTGAGCATCGTGTGGGTCCATTATTCAGCCGCTTGTGGCAACCCACGCACTGGCGGTGAATAGCGCCTTTCAGGCCTATACGCTCCGGCACTTCGGGGTTAAAGGAATTCTGATGACAGGCTGAACAGCGCATCGTTTCCGAGGCACCGGGATCGTTTGGTCGATAATGATGGCAGACGGTACAATCCGCAGAAAGGCTGGCATGCTTCTTGTGCATGAACCGAACCGGCCCGTAAATATCATCACCCTCGTTGACAAAAGCGCTATTCATGACAAGATAGTTATACTCAGCAGGAATATCTCTGGGCGTCAGCTCGTATGCCAAGCGGGCGCGTCTTTCCGAGCCGGTTTCGTCAAATACGTCCTTGACCAGAGGAATTACCTGCCGGGATCGTTGTCTTGCCAATGCCTCCCGATCATGCCAGGCTTTACGAACCGGAAGATTTGTCTTGGCTAATGAAAGTTTTGGTTTGCCGGGCGTATCCCGTTCAAAGATACTGTCAAGGAAACCAACCAAAACCTCTCGCAGTTCGGTTAATGAAAGTTTTAGTTTGCCGGAAGTATACCATTCAATGGTGTTGTCAAGAAACCCAACCAAAACCTCTCGCAGTCCGGCGTTGTTAGCGTTATCAGGTTTAGCTTCAGGCAGGACGGTTACCGCAACGATTCCCAGGGTCAGGACGATCAAGCTTAGCACTAGGATAGTTTTTTTGATTTTACTCGAGCGCTTCATGACACCTCCTTATCCCTACTATCAAGGCTGGGAGCGCTCAGTACAGGAAGATAGGTAACGGCCAGTCTATATAAAACCATGATGCAGCAGATCAAACCTGTTGTGATTGATATCTCGCCGATGGACGGAAAGTATGATTTCACGGCATAGGGGGGGTTGAATCCTACCAGAAAAACATTACATCGATTTAGGGCAACTCCCAGTACGATGATCGTAGAAGCAATAAAGAGCGTCCGTCTGTTTGCGCGCAGTCGATGGCTATTCAGCATAAACCAGGGAATAATCATCGCCAGCATTTCCAATATAAAAGATCTGCTTTCAACTGACCCATCGAATAAATAGACGTAAGTTTCACGATAAACCATATCTCCAATTTTTAGAGCGATGTAGATTCCCAGCAAATATCTGGTAACTCCCGTCAGGGGGGCCAAAACTTCCATTTCACCTGCCCGTTTTAATGAGGTGGTGGCAACTGTGGTTTCAAAAACAACCATGGGGTAGCCGACGGCAATGGCCGAAGTAAGAAAGAACAGAGGTAAAATGGGCGTGTACCATAGAGGATGCAGCTTTGTCGGGGCAATCAGCATGAGCGATCCCAGTCCCGACTGGTGCATGCAGGAGAGGACGACCCCGGCAATGATGAAAATCCACATGGTCCTGTCCAGCAGCCGGTCGGCTAATGCCAAAAAAAGTTCGATCCATGCATTGAAAATGGAGAGCAATCCCGGGAGGTTCACCCTTCCTCGAAACCGCTCGAGCACAATCGGAATGAATTCGATCCACAGAACGTGTAGGTATATTACCACACACATGGCCACTTCAAAGAGTACCGAGTTTCCCTGCCAGAACATGAGGGGTTTAGGGAGTGCCCAAGAACGTCCGACGTCAATTGAAAGACCGATTGATACAAAGGTGTAACCCAATGCAGCGGTTAGCAAAGCCGGCCTGACCACCGCTTCAAACTGGTGTTTGCCAAACACGTGGGCAATGGCCGCCGTTGTAAATCCGCCTGCTGCGAGCGCAACACCCGTGGCAACATCAATACCAATCCACAATCCCCAGGGATGCTGATTGTCCAGGTTGCTGACGGCCCCTATGCCGCCGATATAGCGGGCAACTATAAAACAAAAGCCGATGAATATGAAGGCAAACATGACGATAACTCCCGGGGTCCAAAACTTGGTTTCGAGCGGTGCAGGTTTGTGGCGGGCGTAATAACTCATATGGCCTCCTCCTTTTCACGGGCCCCCGAACCAGGGGCGAACTGCCCTGGATTCTGCTTCCACATGATCCCTGTCAGAATTATGAAGGCTGTAATGGGCGCCCACATGTAGGCAAAAACAGAATGTTGAATCGTTTCAGGAAGATGGGGTAAGGGATATTTCGGTAAACTCAGAAAGTCCAGCTTTTCAAAGGGGTCCTTTGAAATATACATCCAGCAGGTTCCACCCACTTCATGCTCGCCATATATTTTGTTCATATAGCGCATCGCGTTATTTGTTATTTTGTTGCGAGCCACTTGCAGTAACTCCTTGCGTTTGCCAAAGGTAATGGCCTCCATGGGACAAGCGGCAGCACAACCAGGTTTTCCGCCTTCTTGGCTGATTCGGTCATAGCAGAAAGTACATTTTCGTACCCTGGGCGTCAAAGGATCAAAATACTCGTAGGCGGGAATCTGGAAGGGGCATGCCACCATGCAGTAACGACAGCCAATACACCTGGATTTGTCATAGTTGACAGCGCCACTGTCCTTCTTACTCAATGCCCCTGTGATACAGGCCGAAGCACAAGCCGGATCCTGACAGTGCATACATTGAACCTTGACATATGTGGGTATCAATTCGTTTTGTTCATCTACCCTGCCGGAGTAGTAGCGGTTCACGACCGTAAAAGCTCCGCTTTCGGGCCTGCGTTTTCGATCGAAAACGGTTCGATCGTCGAGCCGTTCAACCGGCGCTGGCAGGCCGTTAACCCTGTTGCAGGCCTCTTCGCACATTCGGCAGCCAACGCAGGCGGTCAGATCAACTACACAGCCATAAGCATCCGAAGGGTTTTTGGGCGTGCGTGTCGCAAATGAATTTTTGGAGCCGCCGACTACGGCTTCGCTTATCAGGGCACCTGCTGCCCCCAAAAAATGGCGTCTGCTAATTTTCATATTCAATCCCTCAACCCAATTGTTTTCCCGCGAGTTTGGCAATCTCCATCCCGCTATGGAATTCGTATACTTCAAATAAGCGCTTTTTCATGATATTAACCCTTTATTTTTTGGCCAAACCCGATTGTAAAAGCCCCACATGCAGGTAGGCGGGTTTCCAACCTTTCCATCCCCGATGGCAGTCGAAGCATCGAGCAGTTGGCTTTGTAACATGTTCGGCATGCATCAGTTTTTTGTTGTCTTTTTCTTTCAGTGCCTTTTCCTGGTCGTGACATTGTTCACAATTTTCTCTAATTCCACCGGCTCCCATCATCAGGGCGATGTTTAAGGATCTGTTTTCGAAAAAAGCTCTGTATGAAGCGCCTCCGACGGCCTTTATTAGATCGAGATGACACTTGGCGCACGAAACTTTCTCCTTTTTGATTAGAGCATGTGTAACCGCCTTTTTGCCGGATTTTTGGATGGGCTTTGTAGGGAGTTGGTGACATAATTCGCATTTACCCCGACCTCGGTTAAATTTGGCGTTTTTAAAATGACAAAGCGTACAGGATGCTTTGCTCACCTCAAAATGATTTTTCTCGGTCAAATGCTGATGACAGCTCGTACATCCGATTTTCATGCCTTCGATCTGTTTCTTGCTGTCAAAATGGGTCTTATGCACAAACTTAATTTTTTTATCGCCGATCTTAATCTTTTTGGTCATGAACGTGTCATCAGGCTTGCCGTGACAGTCAGATGTCAGACAACTGGCATCTACGATTGCAGACCTTGTTTTGATTGTTTCACCACCAATTGGAAGATGGCTGAAACGCTCCTGAACTTCCGGCGAGATGTTTTTGGGGATATGGTTGTCTCTGTCTGAACCGTCCATCTTAAGACGTTGCGGCAACGTTTCATCATGTTGAGGAGGGTAGTGGCATTCGACACAACCTGCTTTAATATGTTTGCTCATCTTCCAGGTTTCATACCCCTTCTTAAAAATGGCTGGGTAAGTCAGAAGGTGGCAATTACTGCAGAAAAACTCAGATTTAGAGACTTCAGGTTGTAGCAGTTTGTCCGGCGCCTTGTGCGCTTGCTCGGCCCCCCAGGCTGTAACCAAAACAAAAAGAAATAACACAGTGGATAAAATGCAAACCCTTCGGATCATCTTTTCGTCTCCTTATTTTGCGAGGCTAGAATGTTCCCCCTTAGAATTTGGTAGATTGATAAAAGTCAATTCTAATGCCTGAATAGCTTAAAAATATACAATGCCTGAATAGCGTAAAAATAACTGTTTTTCAAGAAAAAACTTATAATATTAGCATGTTATACCACAAAGTGGTGTAATACATAGTGATATAATGTTAATAATTAATTACTTGAGAGTTAATAAAATTAATGTCTTATTTTATAAATTTTTTATTGACACAGAATATGAGGGCTATGTATAGAATTGTATTAAAAAAAGCGACAAAACCAGGTTCAAGTGGGTATTCCAAATGCAGTCTCTGGTATCATTGGCACAAGACATTCCATGGGTAATGGCCCCGGCATCATTTATTGCTGCAATGGCGATAATTTCGATCACCGCAGCTGTGATTCGACTCACCCAAAAGGCATCCAAAGTAATGATGCTAGGGGTGATGATAGCATTGACTGTGGGTGTCATGTTAATGCAGGTGGTGCAATAACCCAACCGCATTTTTTATTTCTCCGCTGCGGACCTCGTACATTCTTTTACCTCTGCCCCATGCTGTTTACCCCATCTCTTCTGATTGAATATCAAAAGGACTGCCTCCGGCGGATCAAATATAAAAAACCAACAACACCCCCTCACGGCAAGTCGCGGGGTATCATCTAACGCATAAGAAATTTTATCGCTGCAAGCTGCGCCGCGCTGTACCCGAATAGAGATTAAATTGACAGAGCAAAGCGACATCCACAAATATTCAATTTGCAATCTTCAATATTCATTCCCAGGTTATCCGGATTAGGGTGAATTGGAATGGATTTTCCTTGATAGACATCGATAGGTTAATATACTGATATAAAGCTCAACACTTCATTTTCCGAACTTGAATTAGGTTTTAACCGGCAATTATGGAGATGAACCCATGAAACGAGAAAAAATATCCAAATTGTTAAAGTCAGAAGCGTCCATAGATGAGGTTTTGATAAAAGGTTGGATCCGAACCCTGCGGACCTCAAAGACGTTTTCATTTCTTGAAATCAACGACGGTTCCTGTCTGAAAAACATACAGGTAATCGCCGATGACTCGTTGCCGAATTATGAGGACATAAAAAAATTAACCACCGGTTCCGCGGTGATTGTCGGCGGAAAACTGATCCAATCCCAGGGCAAAGGTCAAAAATGGGAGATCACAGAAGCTCATGTTGAAATCGTCAGCCTGGCACCGGAAACCTATGCGTTGCAGAAAAAGCGCCATAGTGATGAATTTTTAAGAGCCATAGCCCATCTAAGACCCAGAACAAACAAATACGGCGCTGCCTTTCGCATGCGATCTGAAATGGCCTACGCTGTCCATAAATTCTTCAAGGACAAGGATTTTCGTTATATCCATACACCCATACTTACCGGATCGGACTGCGAAGGTGCCGGCGAATTATTCAAAGTAACGGCCTTGGACATGGAAAATCTGCCGATAAAAGATGGAAAGACGGACTATATGATGGATTTTTTCGGCAAAGAGGCCAATCTTACCGTTTCCGGACAGCTTTCGGCAGAGATGTTTTGCCTGGCCCTGGGAGATGTTTACACCTTTGGGCCGACCTTCAGGGCTGAAAATTCAAACACCCGCCGGCATGCGGCTGAATTTTGGATGATCGAACCTGAAATGGCCTTCTGCGATCTGGAAGGCAACATGGATCTTGGCGAAGAGCTTATCAAATTCCTGACAGCCTATGTCATGGATGAGTGTGCCGAAGACCTCGAGCTTTTTGCAAAATGGGTAGATAAAAATTTGATGTCGACCCTGGAAAATACCGCTACTTCAGATTATGTTAGGTTGCCTTACCGGGAAGCGGTGGATATCTTGCAAAAATCCGGTCATAAATTTGAGTATGAAATCGGATTCGGCAAAGACCTGCAGACGGAGCATGAACGTTATCTGACCGAACAAAAATTTAAAAAACCGGTCATCGTCTATGATTATCCCAAAACCATAAAACCGTTTTACATGCGTTTAAATGATGATGATGAAACCGTCGCCGCCATGGATGTTTTGGTGCCCAACATCGGAGAAATCATCGGCGGCAGCCAGCGCGAAGAACGCCTGGATGTGCTGGAAGGACGCATAGATGAGAGCGGAATGGAAAAAGCGCCATACTGGTGGTACCTGGAATCCCGAATGTATGGTAGCGTACCTCATAGCGGCTTTGGACTGGGCTTCGAGCGCCTGCTGATGCTGGTCACCGGAATCAGCAATATTCGGGATGTCATTCCTTTTCCAAGAACGCCGAACAACTTGGAGTTTTAATTACAAAATAAAAGGAGGGAACCCAAAATGACGAAGAAAAAAAGTGTCCTCGATTTTTTTGAAATGAAGAAAAAAGGTCAAAAGATCACTTTCCTGACAGCCTACGATTTCCCAACGGCCCAGTTTGCCCAAGCTGCCGGACTGGACATGCTGCTCGTGGGCGACTCGCTGGGAATGTGCGTTTATGGCTACGCCGGAACCATTCCGGTCACCATGGATCAGATGATCTATCATGCCGAAGCAGTCAGCCGCGGCGCGTCGAACACCTTTGTCATCGGCGACATGCCGTTTATGAGCTACCAGTCTTCCCTGCAGAAAGCCGTCGAAAATGCCGGCCGTTTTCTAAAGGAGGCAAACTGCGATGCCATCAAACTGGAAGGCGGGGTTCGTATTGCGCCCCAAATCAAGGCCATCGTGGAGGCCGGAATTGTCGTCATGGGCCATATCGGACTAACTCCCCAGTCCTCAGGTCAATTGGGCGGACACAAGGCCCAAGGCCGCACGGCCGAGACCGCCGAGCTTGTGGTGGAGGATGCGCTGGCCGTTCAGGAGGCCGGGGCCCAGATGATTCTGCTTGAGGCCATTCCTCCTGAGGTCGGGAAATACATCACCGAAAACTTGACTATCCCGGTTCTGTCCATCGGTGCCGGTCCTCACTGTGACGGTCAATTATTGATCGTCTCCGATACCATCGGCCAGTTCCAGGCCTTCACGCCCAAATTCGTAAAAAAATACTGCAATGTGGCGGAAATGGTAACCAATGCCATGAAGGACTATGTCGCCGAAGTCAGGGCCGGAGGATTCCCCGGATCCGAGCATTGCTACAATATGATTGCTGGAGAAGAAGAGAAGTTTCTTAAGTCAAGGGATAGTTAACTGGTTGTATCTATTTTTACTTTTTCACATTATCAGAGTAAAATATTCTACTCGGGTTTCAAAAGATTGTAATTTTAATTGAGAAAATGAGCAAAATTTGTGGTATTCTGTTCATTATAGGCTTGATAGAGCGAAGCAATTCCCAAAATCCAAAATCCCTCCGGGGCCGCTTCCAGCCCGTAGGCTTACACGCCGGAGGGTAGGCCCTTATGGCCCCTCCGGCTTCCGGCTCGTAGAGCCTACAGCTCGGAGAGGCCGGAGGCTGCAATCTAAAATCCCAAATTAACGCTTAATATCCTTCCAGGGGGAGTTTGCTCATGGGCAATTTAAGAGAGCTATTGAAGATTTCCGAAGATCGTTTGAATGAAGTAAATGATTTATTAACCGATCCGGCTAATGAAACGGTTGGTCAGATTCTGGCGATCATTGATAAATATGGTGGCCCGCAGGAAATTAACCGCAAGGCAGCCGAAGCCCGTAAATTCGAAAACCTGATGAGCCGGCTGAAGGAGATCGAATCACCCTATGTCGTCGAGGTTGAGTGGTTGGCGGAACAGCGCGACAAACAGGCATTTGTCTCCATGGCCGATTATTATGATCGAATTTTAGGTGATCGTGATGCCGGCACAGCAATCAATCAGGACAATGCGGTGACCCTGGAAATCAGCGCCTTGCAGTTTTTCCCCTGGCTGATTGCCGAGGCCAAGCAGTCCATCAAAAATAAGGAATTGATGCCCGTTCGCTACATCAGAGTGCGCAGCATGAAGGAGCAGGTCCAGGACAATGGTGACATTCTGGCCACCGCTGCGGGCGTGCAGATCGTTGGAGCCACCCATGTGGAGACCCTTGACACCAAAGGTACCGATGGTTCCAATGTTCATCTCGGAGGGCCGGAAACCATCACCGGCTATTTCGGTGGTATCGGCCAGCCCAACGATTACCCCTACAAATGGATTGATGAATACCTTCATTATTATACGACCTATGGCGTACGCCAGGTATTGAATATTAACGCCGGCACAATCCTGGCAGCGTATTTGCTACACAAAGTGGGGGTAGATAATGAGTTCAAAATTTCAGTTTTCATGGGCAATGATAATCCCCTGGCCATACTTTGGACTCTGATGGCCGCACGTTTGTTTGCCCGTGAGGATGGTACCACGTCACTAATCGGTTTTAATCTGTCCAACTCAGCCGACAATTGGACCATCCGGCAGGCCGCTAAAATGCGTCAAGCCTTGGGCCTGGAGCAGGAAGTGCGCTTTGAACACCATATCACCGAGACCCAGAAATCTATTGTCATTCAGCCGTATAACAGACGCGATGAACTGGTCGAGGTAGCTCGGGAGGTGCCCAACATTGCCGCTAAACACGAAGGAGGCGATCCCGAAGTGGACGCCGCCCGGGAACACCCCAGCGACATACTGGACTATTTCTTGCCGAAGGAGGAAATTTTGTCCCAAGGTCTGATGGATGCCCTGGAACAGAACTACCTGGATAAGCACGATTCTGTCAACCGCACCGCCGATGCTCTCATAAAGGCCGGCATTGGCGTGGTGTGTGCCAGGAATTTGCATAAGTAAAATCTCCGCTTTATTTAAGCCTAAACTGAGTTGTTCCAGGTTCGGGGTTCAAGCCTGCCCTGGCCTCCGGCTCGTAGATCCTACGCCTCGGAGAGTGCGACGGGATGTGTCTATGAAATAGCTTTCACATTTAATGGAATTGGGTCTCCATCACCACATCTTGACATGCCAGGTCTGGGCCAGGGGTTCAAAGGTTACAACCGATGGATACTGCTCACAATATTAATCAAAATCTGGGATACCCGTCCTACCCTATTGAGTGAAATGGATTTAAAACGGGATGAAGACACGAACTCTTTGATACGAGCTGCATGGGTTTTTTCAACCCAGAACGTTGAACCCCTGGCCCAGACCTGGTTCTGATGCGAATACCTTTATTCCAACGTTCACAGCGGTTTAACGACACCCAAGCGTATTCTAAGCAGTCGCGCCAGGGCAGGCCTGAACCGCTCAACCTAGTTTTAGGAAATCACCAGACATGCCTAAAGATCCTCTAAAGCATCTATACAGTCGCGAAACCTTGGACGCACAACCGTCTGCCATCCGCGATATATGCGCTCTGGTCGCCCGACCGGAAGTGCGTTCCCTGGCCGGTGGCTGGCCGGATCCCGCAAAGTTTCCAATCAAGGCGATCCGTCGAATCTTCGATGACCTGATGGTTAAACACGGCGATCAGATGCTCCAATATGGCTCAACTGAGGGCCTGGAAGATTTGAGGAAAGTGCTGGGGGATCGGATGAAAACAGAGGGGCAGATCGATGCCGTTCCCGAGAACTTGATCATAACCCATGGATCTGCACAGGGCATGCATTTGGCTGCTCAGGTTTTTATCGACCGGCAAGATGTGGTTATCGTCGGACTTCCGACCTATTTTGGCGGACCCGGGGCTGTGCAATCCAGAGGCGGTAAAGTTGTGGGTGTTCCGCTGGATCAGGATGGATTGAACCCAAATCGTCTGCATCAGGAAATCAAACATCTGAAGGCGGCCGGCAAACGTGTTAAGGGCGTTTATGTGATTCCCAATTTCCAGAATCCTACCGGGGTTACGCTCAGCCTTGAAAGACGCCGGCAGCTTGTCCGCTTGGCTGAAACCCACGATCTGGTCATCTTTGAGGATGACCCTTACGCCGATTTACGTTTTGAAGGCAAACACCTGCCCTCGCTCAAATCTATGGATCGCAACGGACGGGTGATACATCTACGATCGTTGTCCAAAACGTTTGTTCCCGGTGTTAGATTGGGCTGGGCCATTGGTGAACCAGGGGCCATACGCCAAATGGTAGTGGCAAAACAATTTTCCGACGCAGCCACCAACACACCGGCCCAGTTTATTCTGCTGGAGTTCATCCGGCTAGGACTTTTAGACAAGCAAATTCAGGAGAATATCAATTTTTACCGCGCCAAGCGAGATTTTATGATAGAACAGATGGAGCGACATTTCCCCCAAGAGGCGACCTGGAATAGACCCCGGGGAGGCTTTTTCATTTTCGTAGAACTTCCAAAGAGCATGGATGCCGCTGAGCTTTTCCAGCGTGCTGTGGACAAGAATGTAGCCTTTGTTTGCGGTCAGCCTTTTTTCGTAGACGGCAGCGGACACAACACATTTCGATTGTCTTACTCCCAGGTTGGTGAAGAGGATATGGATGCCGCCATCCGGGTGATTGGCAATCTAATCAAAGCCAGCCTGGTGGGCCGTTGACAGGATAGCATCGAATGGATCCGTATGTATTAATCAAAGAAACCTGCAGCCTTTCCTCCGAAAACAGGATAAAAAAAATTTTACTTTACAAACCTTCATTTGACAGTTATTATTCTGTCATATGATGGTTTGTTATTTGTATTTCGCCCAATTATTACCAGAGGAAAAAAGAGAAATTACCATGGAAGAGATCAGAAGCATTAAAGTTAAAACCAATAATTTAAATGAAATGATCAGCATGATCAAAAAGGGTCTACCAGCCGAGACGGTCGTCACCCTTTCCACCTCTCTTGATATGTCCATCAAAGCTACCGCTGAACTCACCAACATCGCGGAAAGCACTCTGGCCCGGCGACGACGGGAAAAAGGCAAATTAAGGGCGGGTGAATCCGACCGGGTTGTCCGGATCGCACGGCTGCGAGATAGAGCCGTTGTGGTCTTAGAAGAGGAACAACGGGCCAATCGTTGGCTCAAAACACCTTTAAGAGCGCTAAATGGCTGCACCCCATTAGAATATGCTGAATCGGAGTTGGGCGCCCAAGAGGTTATGAATTTGCTCGGTCGGCTTGAACACGGTGTCTTTTCATGATTACCGCTTGGCGAATTGTAAAGAACAAACATTCTGCCAGCGCTTTTGATGGAGAAGGTGCC
>CALZJV010000095.1 GCA_945787595.1 uncultured Desulfobacterales bacterium
CGGGTTGAGATTGACTCCCAGTTCAATGAACCCTATGTTTCCATTAATTTCGATAAAAAGGGGGCGCGGATCTTTGAAAGAATTACCGGCGATAATGTCAATAAACGCCTGGCCATCGTACTGGATAATAGTGTGTATTCCGCCCCGGAAATCCAGGAAAAAATAGCCGGCGGTCAGGCACGGATTACCGGTAGATTTACCGACGAGGAAGCCCGCGATCTGGCTATTGTGCTGCGAGCCGGTGCCCTGCCGGCCCCGGTCAATATTCTTGAAGAACGAACCGTAGGCCCTTCTCTGGGAGCCGATTCCATCCGCAAGGGTCTGATATCCATGATCATCGGCGGGTTTTTGGTGATCGTGTTCATGATCATTTACTATAAAATGGCGGGCCTGATCGCCGATGTCGCTCTGTTTCTTAATATATTGCTGATCGCCGCAGGATTAAGCGGATTCGGAGCCACCCTCACCCTGCCGGGAATTGCCGCAATTATTCTTACCATCGGCATGGCAGTGGATGCCAATGTAATTATTTTTGAACGGGTCAGAGAAGAATTGACGCTGGGAAGAACACCGCGAGCGGCCGTCAATGCCGGCTATGACCGGGCAACCCTGACTATCCTGGACGCCAACGTAACCACCTTGATTGCCGCGGTTGTTCTTTTCCAGTTCGGCACCGGGGCCATTCGGGGATTTGCCGTCGCTTTGAGTTTGGGGGTCGTCGCCAGTATGTTTACCGCCCTGATTGTATCGCGGTTGATTTTTGAATATGTTTTGATGAACAAAAAAACTAAAACTCTAAGCATATAGTTATACTTTTTCACATTAGCAGAACAAAATATTTTATTTGAATTTAAAAAGGCTGTAAATTTAATTGAGAAAATGAACTAAAATTTAAAATGAACTAAAATGAGCTAAAATTGTGGTATTCTATCAATTTTATAAAAAGAGATAGAGCGTAGCGTTTCCTTATTTTTAGGCATTTTAGGCAATTTAGCTCACTTTAGGCATTCGTTTATCCCGCTATATCAGTCTTTCATAAAGAGGGGCTGAAGCGAAGATAAATATGACAAAGCAGAAATAGTAAAGTAAAACGATCAAAGGGAAAATCAATGCAGTTTATCAAGTCGGACGTTAATATCAATTTAATCGGCCAAAGAAAGATAGCCTTTTTTGTATCGATCGCGATGATTGTGATCAGTATTATTTCTCTAATATTACACGGAGGTCCCAAGCAGGGAATCGATTTTGCCGGCGGCACCCTCATCCAGGTAAAGTTTCTTACGCCCATAAAAGTAGATGACATAAATGACGGCCTTCAGTCCATTGGGCTCGGCAAATCTTCGGTTCAGTCGTTCGGTGAGCAGGAGTCAAATGAGTATCTGATACGCACCGAAAGTTCCGTTATGACCGCTGAAGGTATCTCATTGGATGTCGAAAAGGCCCTGGCATCGTCAACCGGCGGAGAGGTGGAAATCCGGCGCATGGAAATGGTCGGTGCCCAGGTTGGACAAGACTTAAGAGAAAAAGCCTTATTTGCCATGTTTTATGCCTTGTTATTTATCACCATTTATATTTCGGGACGTTTTGAATTAAAATGGATGATAAGCGGGGTTATGACGGTCGCATTAATCGGCGCTGTTTATCTCTTCACGCTGTTTAATGTCAGCATCCCCTTTTTGATTGCCGCGGCATTGATCGTCTCGCTGGTGTTGTTCTGGTTTCTAGAACTTAAATATGCCATGGGTGCCATCGTCGCGCTGATACATGACGTCATCATTACGGTTGGAATTTTTTCTATTCTTGACATAGAGTTTACTCTGGCGATCATCGCGGCGCTGCTGACCATTATCGGGTACTCCTTGAACGACACCATCATCGTCTATGACCGTATTCGCGAGAACCTGAGAAAATACCACAAAAATCCCTTGGAATTCATCTTAAACCGCAGCATCAATGAAACCCTCAGCCGCACCATATTAACCTCGTTCACCACTCTGTTTGTGGTCGTCACGCTTTTTATCCTGGGTGGCGGGATTATCCATGACTTCGCTTTTGCCTTGATTATAGGGGTCGTCGTGGGTACCTACTCGTCCATATTTGTTGCCAGTCCTATCCTTTTGACCTGGCAGGAACGGCAGCGAAAAAAAAAGAGCTGAAAGAGAGATAGATCGTTCCGAAGTAACTGAATTTGATGATTGCTGAGCGGTTAAAATTCCCCCTCTCTTCTAGGGGGTTTTTAACATCCGCAGGGCATCACTTCGGATTATTCAGGAACCAATCAATCTAAACGCATCAAAAACAACCCTAAATCATACATTATGAACAATGTTCGACCATGGTTTTTTCTTAAAAGTGTACCGGGGGTCGGAAATCTTCTTGGCAAGCGCTTATTAGATATTTTCAAAACACCCCAAAATGTTTTTCGGGCATCCGCCGAAAGGCTTCTCCAGGTAGACGGAGTCACCAAGCGCCATGTCGCCGCCATCAAAAATCACAAACTACCCTGGAAGGTAAAAGCTGAGCTGGATCTGCTATCCCGCAAGGAATACCGGATTATTACCATGGCAGATCCGGATTATCCCGGGCTCTTGCGCGAAATTCCGGATCCTCCACCCTTTCTATATGTATCGGGACGAATTGACAGTTCTGCCTTGAAAATTGCCGTGGTCGGCTCTAGAAATGCAACCGGGTACGGACTGACGACTACCAAAACCCTGTGTGCCGGCCTAGTTTCCCTTGGTATAACGATTGTCAGCGGTATGGCTCGGGGTATTGATACCGCCGCCCACGAAGGCGCTTTGGCCGGCGGCGGGAAAACCATCGCCGTACTGGGCAGTGGTCTGGAACGTATTTATCCGGCGGAAAACGCAAAACTCTTTCATCGCATTTCTGAAAATGGTGCAGTTGTGTCGGAATTTTCCTTGTTGACAGAACCCGAAGGCCATAATTTTCCATTACGCAACCGGATTATCAGTGGAATGTCTTTAGGAACCGTTGTTGTGGAGGCTACTAAGAAAAGCGGTTCCCTAATCACGGCACGACTGGCGGCCGAGCAAAATCGGGAGGTGTTTGCGGTGCCAGGTAGCATCCAATCATTTAAAAGCACCGGCACCCATACACTCATCAAGCAGGGAGCGAAACTTGTAGAACATGTCCAAGACATTGTGGAAGAGTTGGCCCCAATTCTTGAAAACCATAAGCGCACGGGGAATACCCCGCCGGATGAGGCCGATGAAAACCTGGCATCCCTCAATGTTGACGAATCCCAGGTATATAAAGAACTGGAGCCCTATCCGATCCACATCGACAAGCTGGCCAGAAAAATTTCGATGGAACCGGGAAAGCTTTCAAGTATCTTGCTAAAATTGGAACTTAAGGGCATGATTCAACAATTGCCGGGAAAATTTTTTATATTATCAGATAAGCCCGGCAAACGTTAACCCCAATATTGCAACATTAGAGTTGAGCACTCCATAGCGGTAATGCCTTTATTGGCGAAAACGTCATCAGAGCCTTTGATCTGACCACTGCTATTGAGGATATTTATCGACTCAGCATCGACAAATCATTTTCGATGCATATATTCATCTTCCTGAACAGCCGGGATCACCGGCTCTGAATCCCGTCTACTGCCGGGATACGGGTCGGTATGCCTTTTGCCAATGTAAAAAGTCGGCCACTAAGGCATAAAAAAGGAATATTATAACCTTTGTGGTTTAGTGCCTTGGTGGCTCAACGATAACTTTCCCAATAACGTTATCATCCAATAATCGAAATCTATGCGAGGATTTGCAGTGAGTAAACCTTTAGTTGTCGTCGAATCTCCCACAAAAGTAAGAACAATTAAAAAGTATCTCGGATCCGCCTATAATGTAGCTGCCACCGTAGGGCATATTAAGGATCTACCCAGCAAAGAGATGGGCATTGACGTGGAAGACGGTTTTAAACCCAAATACCAATATATTCCGGGCAAGCAAAAAGTTGTAAAGAATTTGAAGCAGGCTGCCGGAGACTCCCATGACGTTTATCTAGCCCCCGACCCCGATCGTGAGGGCGAAGCCATCGCCTGGCATACCGCCGATGTATTGAAAAAGAAAGGGCGCAATTTTTATCGGGTGCTTTTTCACGAATTAACCAAGGATTCCGTTCGCAAAGCCATGGCGTCCCCCGAGATCCTCGATCGCAGCAAGTATGAAGCCCAGCAGGCCCGCAGAATACTCGACAGACTGGTCGGCTATCAGGTGTCACCGCTTTTATGGC
Source organism: uncultured Desulfobacterales bacterium (assembly GCA_945787595.1). Next base: position 4,261 of record CALZJV010000095.1, read on the forward strand.
GAAAAGTAAAAGGGGGTTTGAGCGCCGGACGGGTTCAATCGGTGGCCGTCAGAATTATTTGCGAAAGAGAGCGCGCCATCCAGGCCTTTGTATCGGAGGAATACTGGTCGATCACCGCTCATCTGAAAAGCGAAGTTCCTCCCCCATTTACCGCTAAACTGGTTAAAAAAGAGCTGGAAAAAATTAAAATCCCCCATGAAAATGCAGCCAATCAGATATTAAAGGAACTCAATGGGGAGCAGTTTATCGTCGAAAAGGTACAAAAAAGGACGACTAAAAAAAATCCACTGCCGCCGTTTATCACCAGCAAGCTGCAACAGGAAGCCATCAGGAAACTTAGATTCAGTGCTCGCAAAACCATGATGGTTGCCCAACAGCTCTATGAGGGCATCGACCTGGGCCCCGGTGAGCCCGAAGGTCTGATCACCTACATGCGCACCGATTCCACTAGAATCGCTGCGGAGGCTGCTGCGGAAGCGCAACAATTAATCCTGGAGCGTTTCGGAAAAGATTATGCCCTGCAAAAACCACGATTTTTTAAAAACAAGAAAAAAGTGCAGGATGCCCATGAGGCCATCCGCCCGACTTCGGTCTATAATACGCCGGAAAAATTAAAATCCTATCTTTCACCGGATCAACTGGCCTTGTACCAGCTCATCTGGCAGCGATTTATTGCCTCCCAGATGACCCAGGCCCTAATCAACCAGATTTCCGTGTCTATTCGGGCCGGGGTCTATCTGTTCACGTCCAGTGGCTCAACGATAAAATTTCCCGGATTCATGGCGCTTTACATGTCGGTGGATGATGAAATCGCGAATGAGTCCGAACAGAAAAAACCAAAATTGCCGGATATAGCTCAAGGAACGGTCCTTAAACTCGAAAAGCTGGAACCCAAACAACATTTTACCATGCCACCGCCGCGATTTTCGGAAGCATCCCTGGTAAAAGAACTCGAAGAAAACGGCATCGGCCGCCCCAGCACCTATGCAAACATATTATCGACCATCCGGGGCAAAGGATATGTAGACCTGATAAACAGTTATTTCAAGCCAAATGAACTCGGCTTCATCGTCAATGATCTTCTGGTGCAAAATTTCCCGGATATATTTGATGTCGAATTTACCGCCAAAATGGAAGAAAATCTGGATCAGGTTGAATCAAAAAAACTTGATTTCCTGCAGGTCCTGACCCAGTTTTACAAGCCGTTTAGTGAAGACCTGGACACTGCATCCGAGGAAATGCTCAGCGTTAAAGGCGTCGGCATACCCACCGATCTGAATTGCCCCCAATGCGGTAAACCGGTACGCATTAAAGTCGGAAAAAACGGACATTTTCTTGCTTGCACCGGATATCCGGATTGCACATACTCCAACGACTACATCCGCAATGAGAAAGGTATTATTCAACCCGAGGAACAATCTGAAGAAGAAGTCACCGATAAGGTGTGTGACAAATGCGGCAAACCGATGGTTATCAAAAGAGGCCGCTATGGCGGTTTTCTGGCCTGCAGCGGTTATCCTGATTGCAAAAGCACCCAATCATTGAATTCCAACGGCAACGGTAAAACCATCGGTGTCGGCTGCCCGCAAAAGGACTGTACCGGAGACATTGTCGAGCGTACCTCCAAGCGCGGGAAAATTTTTTACGGCTGCAATCGATTTCCAGAATGTACCTTTGCCACCTGGGATAAACCCCTCGATCGAGAATGCCCGGTGTGTGGTGCCAAATTCCTAGTTGAAAAAATCACCAAAAAACAAGGAACCTTCGTCACCTGCCTGGAACAGGATTGCGGATTTAAAGAAAAAGCTTGACAACCATTTTTTTAGTTGTTAGTCCTTTATGAAATTCAAACTCATGTTGAGATTATGATTAAAGTATTAGCTATTAGAAACCTTATTAACCTTATTATCGTACTTGTCGAGGGTGTAATTATCTTCGGCGAGACAAAGGGTTGATAATGGCATAAATTCACCGATCAGAAAAAAAGAAAATCCGTTATCAGCTCAAAAAGCCGATAACGGATTTTTTTTTGAAAGGACAAGCATGATGAAACTCACCGGCGCACAAATATTGATGGAAGTACTCAAGGAAGAAAAAGTTGATACGATTTTCGGATATCCCGGCGGTGCCGTCATTGATATTTATGATGCATTGGCAAAAACAGATATCCGACATGTGCTGGTCCGCCATGAACAGGGAGCCGTGCATGCCGCCGACGGATATGCCAGGGCTGCCGGTCGTGTGGGGGTCAGTCTGGTAACATCGGGTCCGGGAGTGACCAACACCATAACCGGTATCGCATCGGCCTATATGGACTCCATCCCCATTGTCATTATCAGCGGTCAGGTACCCACCGGACTCATCGGGAATGACGCCTTTCAGGAAGTCGATATCGTCGGCATCACCCGGCCTTGCACCAAACACAACTACCTAGTGATGTCAATTGAAGAGCTGGCCGCAACCGTCAAAGAAGCTTTTTATCTGGCCCGTTCCGGTCGACCGGGTCCCATCCTGGTGGATATACCCAAAGATATTACCAAAGACTCCATGGAATATGTTCCCGTTAATGAGGTTAAACTCAAGTCCTACAACCCGACTTACAACCCGAACATGAAACAGCTAAAGAAAATCGTAACCCTCATTGAGGACAGTGAAAGACCGATTATCTTTGCCGGCGGCGGGGTGATTCTATCTAAGGCTTCTGAGGAGTTAAACGAATTGGCGCGCAAAACCCAAATTCCAGTCACCACCTCCCTGATGGGGCTGGGTGCATTTAAAGAATCAGACCCCTTATCGCTGGGAATGATCGGGATGCACGGGACCTACAGAGCCAATATGTGTACGGCTGAATGCGATCTGATTTTGGCTGTCGGAGTTCGTTTTGATGATCGCGTCACGGGGAAAACAGATGCGTTTGCCGCCCAGTCCCAGATTGTTCACATTGATATTGATCCCACTACGATTCGCAAAAATATTCCGGTAACTATTCCTGTTGTGGGGGATTGCAGAATCAGCTTGCAGCATCTCAACCGGTTGGTCGAACAGGGGGATCTGGGAGATCTGGCTGCAAAACGAAAAAAATGGTTTGATCGAATCGATGAATGGAAAAGCACCAACACTCTGGCCTACCAACAAACGGAGAGGATCAAGCCGCAATTTGTGGTCGAAAAACTCTGCGAACTGACAAAGGGCGAGGCCATCATCACGACCGAGGTCGGTCAGAACCAGATGTGGGCCGCCCAGTATTATCAATTTGACCAACCCAATCATTTTATAACCTCAGGGGGGCTGGGTGCCATGGGGTTCGGGTTGCCTGCCGCCATCGGTGCCCAGGTTGCCTGCCCGGATAAAGTAGTCGTAGATATCGCCGGTGACTCCAGCATCCAGATGAATATCCAGGAAATGGCCACCGCCGTGCAGAACTGTCTACCGGTGAAAATTGTGATCTTAAACAACGGGTACATGGGCATGGTCAGACAATGGCAGGAATTGTTTTACGATAAGCGCTATATCTGTACCGGTATGGATTGCGCACCTGATTTTGTAAAACTTGCCGAAGCATACGGGGCTGTAGGCTTGAGAGCCACAAAACCAGAGGAGGTCGAATCTGTATTGTCTGAAGGACTTGCCGTTTCCGGACCGGTGATCATGGATTTTATCGTTGAAAAAGAAGAAGGGGTTTATCCCATGGTTCCTGCTGGAGCTGCTATCACAGAGATGTTGCTGGTGTAGAAAACAGATGACAGAGGTCAGAGATCAGATGACAGAGGACAGAAAACAGATTACGGATGCCGGAAATCAGATTGCATGGATAGTTCATTCCTGCTACTCTTTCGACCCTCCTGCACCTTCAGTGGAGCGATATCAAACTCCATGCGCTATGCCATTTTTACCCGTAACGCGAAACCCGTAACTCGAAACCCGTAACTCCTAACAAGGATATTTCTATGAAAGAACAAAAGCACATCATGACGATGCTGGTCGACAACCAGCCGGGAGTACTTTCCAGGGTCGTTGGACTGTTCAGCGGTAAAGGTTTCAATATTGAAAGCCTCTGTGTTGCGCCAACCATGGACCCTCAAGTATCGAGAATTACCATCGTCACGATGGCCAATCCACCGGTGATTGAACAGATCGAAAAACAGTTAAGAAAACTGATCAACATCATTAAACTGCGCGACATGACGGGCCCCAAAGCCGTTAAACGGGAAATGGCCTTGATTTGTGTCAGAGCCAAACCGGAGCATCGCGCCGAAATATTGCGAATCGTCGATATCTTCCGGTGCAAAGTGATCGATGCCGGCCTCGAGCATTACATCATCGAGGTTACGGGGGATGCAGCAAAGTTAACGGCCCTGATAAATCTTCTCAGTCCGATGGGCATCAAGAAAATAGCCAGGAGCGGTGCACTGGCTTTGTATCGGGAACCCAAATAGATATCAGCGAACTCAGGTGGAGAACAATAAAATGACGATTGAAGAATGACGAATGATGGAATCACTTCGCTCTCTCATTTTTATGATCTTTTTTTAAATTGATCAGCCGGCTTCCGGCTCGTAGAGCCTACAGCTCGGAGAGAGGCGAACCTCAAATATTCAATATTCAATCGAAAATATTCAATTATTATAACCCCTAAATAAAGCAGAGGTAAACATGACACAATTTGATTTCGGCGGAGTGGTTGAAGACGTGATTACATCAGACGAATTTTCTTTGCAGAAAGCCAGAGAAGTCCTTCAAAATGAAACGGTGGCCGTTTTAGGTTACGGCGTCCAGGGACCGGGGCAAGCCCTCAATCTGCGGGACAACGGTATCCGGGTTATCGTGGGACAACGTGAGGGCGGACAAACCTGGCAGCGTGCCGTGGCGGATGGTTTTGTCCCCGGTGAAACCCTATTCCCCCTGGAGGAAGCGGCAACCAAGGCAACCATTATCCAGTACCTGCTTTCCGATGCCGGACAGGTGACAACCTGGCCAAGTATAAAAGCATGCCTGGATGAAGGCAATGCACTGTATTTTTCCCACGGATTCGGCATTGTCTTTAAGGATCAAACCAAAATCATTCCCCCGGAAAACGTGGATGTCATTCTGGTTGCGCCCAAAGGCTCTGGTCGAAACGTAAGATTGAACTTTCTGGACGGCAGCGGTATCAATTCCAGTTATGCCGTGTTCCAGGATTTTACGGGAAATGCCAAAGAAAGAACCTTGGCCCTGGGCATTGCCGTCGGATCCGGGTATTTGTTCCCCACCACCTTTAAAAATGAAGTTCACAGTGACCTGACGGGAGAACGCGGCATCTTAATGGGCTGCCTGGCAGGGGTGATGGAGGCGCAGTACAATCTTTTGCGAAAACACGGACACAGCCCGAGTGAAGCTTTCAACGAAACCGTCGAAGAACTGACCCAGAGCCTTATCAGGCTTGTCGCCGAAAATGGCATGGACTGGATGTTCGGCAATTGTTCGACAACAGCCCAACGCGGTGCCCTGGACTGGGCCCCGAAATTCAAGGATGCAGTGGCGCCTGTATTTGATACCCTCTATGAAAAAGTCGTTTCCGGTGAAGAAACCCGGCGTGTTCTTGAGGCCAACAGCGCACCGGACTACCGCGAAAAACTGAACAAGGAATTGGACACACTGAAAAATTCAGAAATGTGGCGAACCGGAGCCACCGTCCGCTCTTTGCGACCGGAAAACAGGAAAAAATTATAATGGAACCAATTCTACTGTACGATACCACCTTGAGAGATGGAACCCAGGGAGAGAACATCACCTTCTCGGCCGATGAAAAAGTCAAGATTGCATTGCGGCTGGATGATTTTGGGATACATTACATCGAGGGAGGGTGGCCCGGTTCGAATCCCAAGGACATGCAGTTTTTCGATCTAGCCAGACGGGTGGAATTTCGTCAAGCCCGTCTGGTCGCTTTCGGTTCCACTCGCAAACCCGGTATCCAACCGGACGAGGATAACAACCTGAAAGCGCTGATCACCAGCAAGACACCCACGGTTGCCATTTTCGGCAAATCCTGGGATCTGCATGTGCAAAAAGTCATGAATAACAGTTTGGAAGAAAACCTTGCCATGATCAATGACACCGTTGCTTTTTTAAAAAACAACGATCTTGAAGTTGTCTATGACGCCGAACATTTTTTCGACGGCTATAAAAACGACTCCGACTACGCCCTGAAAACCTTACATGCCGCCGCAGAAGGGGGAGCGGATTTTTTGGTTCTGTGCGATACCAATGGCGGCACCCTGCCCTCTGAGATCGAATCCATCATTAATGATGTAAAAAAATCCATCGATGAAAAAGAATCGGCCATATCCGACCATGCGTCGTGTCGACTGGGAATCCATGCGCACAATGACTGTGGCCTGGCGGTGGCCAACTCGATTACCGCTGTACAAACAGGCGCTGTCATGGTTCACGGCACCATTAACGGCTACGGGGAACGATGCGGTAATGCAGACTTGACTTCTGTTATTCCTATTATCGGCCTGAAAATGAACCGTCCATGCATACCTGAACAATATCTTGAAAAACTCAAAACGCTTTCCCGGTATGTCAGTGAAACAGCAAATCAGGTACCTTTGAACACCCAGCCATTTGTCGGCAAGAGCGCCTTTGCCCACAAGGGCGGCATCCATGTGAGTGCCATCATGAAAGTTCCCGAGGCCTATGAACATATGGAGCCGTCACTGGTCGGAAACCAAAGACGGGTGCTGGTTTCCGATCTATCCGGCAAAAGCAATGTCGAATTTAAAGCGAGGGAACTCGGCGTCGAGTTGGGCGGCAACGGATATGACAGCAAAAAAATTGTATCCGAAATAAAACAACTGGAACAGCAGGGGTATCAATTCGATGTAGCGGAAGGATCGTTCAAGATCCTGATGCAGAAATTCACCGATCAGTTTGAGCCTTTATTTCGCCTGGAATCCTTTCGCGTAACCATCGAAAAGGATAAAGATAGACCGTGCAGTTCCCAGGCCACCATGAAGATTTCTGTGGGCGGAAAACAGGAAATCACAGCCGCTGAGGGCTATGGCCCGGTCAGCGCCCTGGATAATGCCCTGAGAAAGGCTTTGGACAGATTTTTTCCGGACCTCGATACCATGAGACTGGTTGATTTTAAGGTACGGGTAATTGATGGCGGCCGGGGCACGGCCGCTAAGGTTCGGGTTTTTATCGAGTCACGGGACCAGGATCAAATCTGGAGCACCATCGGGGTTTCAGAAGATATCATCGAAGCAAGCTGGCAGGCCCTGGCAGACAGCTTTCAATTCAAACTGGCAAACGAGAAACAAATTCGCAGCAGGAAGTCTCCCGCACAGGAAGAGCTGCCGATTTTTCATAAATGATCATCCGGGACTGAAGCGGTCGGATTAGCTCCTTACATGCCGATCGTTTGACTAACTGTGTCAAACAATTTCGATTGGGTATTGCAATCAATAGGTGTTTTGAGTGTTTAAAGAATTTGAAGGAGTAAACCATTGATTAGACAGGAAGGTCCAAACGCCGCGGGAACCACATCGGATCGTTTCCCGCGGCCGATGCTCCCACATAAATTATTGAATATTTAAGGTATTCTTTCGATTTTAAAAAAGACGGAGCGACACGCGGCGCCTGCGCTGCGCGAGCGACATCCTCAAATATTCAATTTGCAATCTTCAATTTTGGCATCTATACCAACCACTTGACTAAAAATATGGGAGTTGAAAAATGAGTGACCGTGTAATTATATTTGATACAACGTTAAGAGACGGTGAGCAATCACCCGGCGCCAGTATGAATTCCGCTGAAAAAATGCGGCTGGCCACCCAGCTGGAAAAACTGGGTGTCGATGTGCTGGAAGCCGGTTTTCCGGCTTCCTCCGAAGGGGACTTGAATGCCGTTTCCTTGATTGCTGGCAAACTCGAAAAAACCGAGGTTGCCGCACTGGCACGCACGTCCAAAAATGATATCGACCGGGCCTGGCAGGCCATCAGCCATGCCGCCAAACCAAGGATTCACACCTTCATAGCCACATCCGACCTCCATCTGGAATACAAGTTGAAAATGACGAGGGAGCAGGTGGTAGAAGCTGCCGTCGACGCCGTTAAATATGCCAAATCCTTTACAGACAACGTTGAGTTTTCTGCCGAGGACGGATCGCGCAGCGACCGTGACTTTCTTTGTCGGGTTTTCGAGGCCGCTATCGCCGCCGGCGCCACCACGATCAATCTTCCGGACACTGTCGGCTACGCCGTACCAGAAGAGTTTGCAGACCTGGTTCGTTATGTTATCGATCATACAACCAACATTCAAAATGCAGTATTCAGCGTGCACTGTCACAATGATCTGGGGCTGGCAACGGCAAACACCATCGCCGCCATTAAGGCCGGCGCCCGTCAGGCGGAGGTGACCATCAACGGCATCGGGGAGAGAGCCGGCAATACGTCGCTGGAGGAAGTCGTCATGGCCTTGAGGACCCGGGCCAATTTTCTTTCCGCCGGCACCGGGATTCAAACCGAGTACATCCATCCGACCAGCCGCCTGGTCAGTATGATTACCGGTATCATGGTGCAGCCGAACAAGGCCATCGTGGGTGCCAATGCATTCGCCCATGAAGCCGGGATACACCAGGACGGTGTTTTGAAAAATCCCATGACCTATGAGATTATGAAACCGGAAACCATCGGACTGAGCGCCAACAAACTGGTCCTCGGCAAGCATTCCGGCCGGCATGCCCTGCGCTCGCATTTGAAAGATATCGGATACGATCTATCCAACGAAGAGCTTGATCTTGTTTTTAAAAAATTTAAGGAACTGGCAGACAAAAAGAAGCAAATCGTGGATGAAGACCTTGAAGTGATTGTCACCGAAGGAATTCTGCGCACCACCGATGTTTTCAAACTCGAATATCTGCATGTCACCGCCGGAACCACCGTCCTTCCCATGGCCAGTGTCAAACTTCAAATAAACGGACGCTCCGTGCAGAGTGCCGACTACGGCAACGGCCCCATTGATGCTGTTTACAACACCATCGCCAAGCTTACCGGGACCGACTCGGAGCTTTTGCGATTTTCAATCAGCGCACTCACCGGCGGCACCGATGCCCAGGGTGAGGTCACCGTGCGTCTGAGGGAAAACGGCCTTATCTCGCTGGGCAAAGGTGCCGACCCGGATATCATCACGCGATTGGAATATTTAAAAACCAATCCCATCAAAGAGGCGGCAGAGCTATAACTTCGGAATGTTGACGTGTAACGGGTTGCGAGTTGCGTGTTTCAGGGTGCGGGTTGCGAGTTACGGGTTTCGGGGTGCGTGTTTCGGGGTGCGAGTGTAAAATGGCAGAATCCCTTATGAGTATAGCTCGTAACACGAAACGCGCAACTCGCAACGATTATTTCAATATTCGTTATTCTTCGATCTTCATTCTTCAATCTTCATTCTTTTACCCGGTTTCCAGCGTTCCAATGATATCCGATAGGCTAGCGATGTTCCTTTCAGCCAAAAACCTTTCGATCCCGTCAATGACATCCGTGGTGACGCTGGGGTTGATAAAATTTGCAGTCCCAAT
>CALZJV010000096.1 GCA_945787595.1 uncultured Desulfobacterales bacterium
TGAACCCTGAACCGCTTAACCTAGGTCAAATGAAAAGACAGAGCATAGCGATTCATTAAATATTCAATTTTCAATATTCAATAGTCAATTCCGGCTCGTCCGGGTTAGGTATAACCATGACAATTGCCAGTCGTCTGCCCATTTTCGACGGGCACAATGATGTCCTGCAAAGTATCTATCTGCCCAAAACCGGCAAGGCGCGCTCTTTTTTTGAGCGTACCGCTGAGGGACACATCGACCTCCCTCGCATGCGGCAAGGTGGATTTGCCGGCGGTTTTTTTGCGGTTTTTGTAGCGTCAAATTCTTCCACCGCCGGATTTCCGGGAGCTGGACCGGGTTCAGCAGCAACAGCCTACGAAATCCCTTTGCCGGCCCCGCTAGATCTCACCTATGCCCAAACAATTACCCTCAAAGGAATGGCCAGCTTGTTCCGTCTCGAGGCGGAATCCAAAGGCCAGATCAAGGTCATCCGAACCGCCGATGAATTGACAGCAGCTTTGGACCGGGATGTCATCGCTGCCGTTTTGCATTTCGAGGGCGCCGAAGCCATTGATCCGGATCTGGATGCCCTCGAAGTTTTTTATCAGACCGGACTGCGGTCCCTGGGCCTTGCCTGGAGCCGCCCCAATGTGTTCGCCCAGGGTGTCCCCTTTAAGTTTCCCGGGTCTCCGGATACCGGACCGGGCCTGAGCGATGCCGGCCGGCAACTGGTAAAAGCGTGCAACCGCCTGAGGATATTAATCGATTTGGCCCATATCACCGAAAAAGGTTTCTGGGATGTTGCCGGCATATCCCATGCGCCGCTGACCGTTACCCACGCCGGCGCCCATGCCCTCTGTCCTTCGACCCGTAATCTAACCGATAAACAACTGGATGCCATCAAAGAATCGGACGGCGTCATAGGGGTCAACTTTCACGTCGGGTTTTTACGTCAAGACGGGCGGCGGGAGCCGAATACGCCGCTTATCGAAATTGTGCGCCACATCGACTATATTGCTGGGCGCATCGGTATCGGGCACGTGGCATTCGGTTCCGATTTTGACGGCGCAATCATGCCGCTGGAACTCGGTGATGTGACGGGGATGCCGAAACTTCTCAAAACCCTGCGCGATCATGGTTACGACGAGGATGCGCTGCGCAAAATAACCCATGAAAATTGGGTGCGGGTATTAGGCAAGACCTGGAAGCAATAGCAGCTAAATCTAAGGCTCCCCGTGGCTCGAACCCATTTCCCAATGGTTTGATCCCCAAAAGCGCTCAGGTATACCTGCCCTTAGAAACTTACGCTACTTTTTCATACCCATCATACCCCATTTGAGTGAAACGGATATATAACCAGATGAAGACACGATCCCTTTGATACGAGCTGTCTGGATTTTTTCAGCCCGGAATGGTGGATCCTGCGTGTGGGGTCGAAGCCCGAAGGGCGAAGCCCCAAACCGCCTAACCTAAATTTATATTTAGCCTTTACATCTATTCATTTGGCAATTATAATATAACCAAATGAATTATCAGGGAGGTTTAAAAAATGCATGGCACATCAATAGGCTTAAAGCCGCAAAACAGCGCGATGATCATCTCGAAGATTAAAAAGGGGCTTCCAGCTGGGGCCTTTGAAAGGCTTCGCAAGAACCTGGATGTTTCCGAAAAAGCACTTTCAAAGGTTTTAAATATTGCCATCACAACACTGGCACGGCGCAAGAATGCCGGACGGCTTTCATTTGAAGAATCCGAGCGGCTATTTCGACTCGCTTGCCTGTATGACAAGGCGCTGGAGGTATTTGAAGACCCTCAGATGGCTCGTAAATGGCTTAAAGAGCCCTCTTGGGCTTTAGGAGATGTTACTCCCCTGCAGTATGCGGACACCGAACTGGGAGCGCAAGAGGTTGAAGATTTACTGGGCCGCATCGAACACGGGGTTTTTACCTGATGATCACCGCCTGGAGAATCGTCAGCGCTAATTACAAAGATAAAGCGTATGCGGGCGATGGCGCCCGAATCCACGGCGGCCGCTGGAACAGCAAGGGGGTAGCTGTTGTCTATACTGCCGGCAGTATAGCGCTGGCGTCCATCGAAATGATTGTAAACCTGCCTGCCCCTAAACTGCTGCAAAAGTATGTACGCATTTCAGCACATATTAGCTTGGGTCTTGTATCAGAGTTGTCCGAGGCCGATTTGCCTGAAGATTGGAACAGCCGACCAATTTCTCCATCCACGCGAGCCATAGGCGATCGTTGGATCAAAAAGCAAAGCTCGGCAGTTTTAAGAGTGCCGAGCATCGTTGTACCTGAGGAATATAATTACCTGCTGAATCCAACTCATCCTGATTTTGCCAAAGTCAAGATTGGCAAGCCGATCGTATACTTTTTTGACCCTCGCCTGACGAAGCATTAGATACTCGGGGTCAGAGGGCTCGGCACTGGTTCCTCCCTGAAAGGGAGTGGTTGTTTTACTTCATATAAGTACCTAAAATTAAGGAATTCTTTTTTTTTATAAACGTCAAAGCGAAGCGATACAACAACTTTAGATCACTCGACACTTTGTATTATTTTCTTAATCAGGTGCAATTTCAAGCCGTGCCGTCATTGGGCGGATCTTCCGCCAAATCCCAGAACAGCCCGGCCATCAACCGCAGCCCTTCACGGACAATGGGCGCCAGTAGATGCTCGTTGGGGGCGTGCTGCGAGCAGCCGCCGTAGGAATGGGGCACCCAGATAGTCGGAAGGCCTAAGATTTCGCTGAAGGCATCGTTGGGTAGGGTTCCCCCGAGGTTGGGCAAAAAGGCCGGCTTTTGCCCGCAGGTCCTCTCCACCGATGATATTGCCCATTGGGCCCAGGGATTATCCGGATCCATGCGGGTGGCCCGATACCAGCTTTCCCGGGGCGGTACAATGTCGATCATCTCAAAGCCGTGCTCGTCTAAGTGTTTTCGGGCAGCCGCAATAAAATCATCCGGCTCGCAACCGGCCACGAAACGCACGTGCACACGGGCCCAAGCACTGGGCGGGATGGCATGGGCCGGTGCAGCCGGATTACCGCATTCAAAGGCCAGCACCTCCAGGGTATTCCAGCCGTAGACTTTCTCGGCCAGACTGAGCCCCGGCTCACCCCAGTCCGGATCGATCTCGGGACCTTCACGGCCGGTGACTTCCAGTTCCGCCAGAGCACGTTTCACCGAATCCGGAATGCCCTCGGGTTTGAGCCCGTCGACCAGGATACGCCCCCGGGCATCGACCATCGAAGCGATGGCATGGGCCAGAAGGATCCCCGGATTGGCCAGCAGCCCGCCCCAGTTGCCGGAATGATGACCGCCGTCTCTGAGATTGCATCGCAAATCAAAATTATAATAGGACCGACTGCCGCCGAAAATAGTCGGCTTCTGAGGATCGATGCGCGGTCCGTCCGAGGCGATGAGCACATCGGATATCAGGGCTTCTTTTTCCATGGCGCAGATTTGGTGCAGCCCGGGCGAGCCCATTTCTTCTCCCATCTCGATTAAAACTTTGGTGTTAAATCCCAACTGTCGCCGTTCTTCAAGAACGCAGGCCAGAGCAGCCAAATTGATGGCGTGTTGGCCCTTGTTGTCGGCGGCGCCACGACCGTACCAGCGTTCACCTTCCTGAATCACCTGCCAGGGCTCAAGCCCTTCCCGCCAGCGGCCTTCCATGGCCAACACCGTATCACCGTGGCCGTAGGTCAATACTGTGGGCAGGTCCGCGCCTTCCATTCGCCGGCCGATCAGAAAGGGCAGCCGGGGATTGACCGGGTTGTCCACAAGCCGGCAGGTAAAGCCCATATTTTCCAGATAGGGCACAATAGCCCCGGTCAGATAAGTGTGCAAGGCATCTTTACACGCTTCGTTTTGACTTTCCGTCGGGTGAGAAACCCAGCGAGTCAATAAATCAAAAAAAGTACCATCGTCAAAAATGGCCTCGGCCCGGGCAATTGCATTCTCACGGCTCATATATGTTTCTCCTTCCTAGGTTAAGCGGTTCAGGGTTCAACGCTCCAGGTTGGAAAACTCCCAAACAGCTGTTATCAAAAGAATTCTGTCTTCATCGTTTTTTTAATAAAGCCTTTTCACCGAATAGGGGATGTCGAGCATTACAGGTATTGATAAACATTATAATCAGTTTCAGATAGTTATAACTTTTGAACCTTGAACCCTGAACCAGGAACCGACAGTTTGGGTTCTAATAAAGATTCGGGGTGGTGGCATTCAACCATTCGATTGGCCTCTATCCGCGGTTGGGGCGGCACGGATGAACATTGCTCGCTGGCTTTGGGGCAGCGAGGGTGGAATGTGCAGCCGGAAGGCGGATCGATGGGGTTGGGATATTCCAGCCCCAGATGGGTTTCGGGTAAGCCCAGGCCCGGTTCCGGTGTTAAGACAGAGGTCAAAAGGGCCTGGGTGTATGGATGACGCGGTTTTTTAAAAAGTTCCCGGGTCCCGGCTTCTTCAACAATTCTGCCTAAATACATCACTGCAACCGTGCTTGCAATATGCTCCACGACGGCCAGGTCGTGGCTGATGAGAACATAGGTGAGATTGAGCTCCTGTCTCAATTCCATCAGCAGGTTGAGGATTTGGGCCTGAACCGAGACATCCAGCGCCGAGGTCGGCTCGTCGCAAAGGACCACCCCCGGCTGCATGATTAAGGCCCGGGCGACGGCCACCCGCTGGCGTTGACCGCCGGATAACTGGTTGGGATAATTGTGCTTGATCCGGGAGGGCAGTCCCACCAACTCCATGATATCATCCACCTGGCGATTCCAGCGCTCCCGCTTGCCGACCTTAAGCGCCCTTAAGGGCAGCGAGATAATTGAGGCGATACTTTTACGCGGGTTCAGCGATGAATAGGGGTCCTGGAAGACCGGCTGAACCCGGCGCGCGATGCCTTTGGCAGCTAACTTGGAAATCGCCTGGCCGTCGATGAAAATTTCGCCTGAGGTTAAGGTTTCAAGACCTAAAATCAACTTGGCCATGGTTGTCTTGCCGCAGCCCGACTCACCGACCAGCCCCAGGACTGAGCCTTTGGCAACATTCAAAGAGACGCCGTTTACCGCCTTGAGCCGTCGCCGGCTGCGGAAGGCACCGCCGCTGACCAGATAGGTTTTGGTTACCTCGCGGGTTTCGAGAGCAAGCTCCGTCATCTCCAATTTCCTTTGATATCCACAGCACAGGCCTCCGGGCTGAGCAAACAGCGATACGCCCGTCCGGGAGAGACTTCGCGCAATGACACTTCTTCTCTTGCGCACTGCGGGCCGGTCGCATAACAGCGGTTCCGAAAAGAGCAGCCGCTTAAATCCCCGATGGGCGTCGGCACCATGCCTGGGATGGAGCCAAGTTTCTGGCCCGGCCGGGTTTTGCCCGGCACCGGGATGCACGCCATAAGTCCCCGGGTATAAGGATGCAGTGGCTTGTCAAAGACTTGCCGGACATTCCCGGTTTCAACCACCTGACCGCAGTACATCACGGCCAGCCGATCGGTCATTCTGGCAACCACCCCCAGATCGTGAGTGATCAAAAGCAGGCCCATCTTGAATTCTTTCTGGACGGATGCCAGCAGGGCCAGAATTTGGGCCTGGATGGTTACGTCGAGGGCCGTGGTCGGCTCATCGGCAATAATAAAACCGGGGCTGCACATGAGGCCCATGGCGATCATCACGCGCTGGCGCAGGCCCCCCGAAAGCTGGTGAGGATATTGTTTCAGGCGCGAAGCGGCCGCGGTAATACCCACTTTTTCCAGCAGATAGACCGCCCGCTCGCGGGCTTGTGCAGCGGGTATTTTTTGGTGCTCCAGGATGGCTTCTTCCAGCTGGTTGCCGATGGTGTAGCAGGGATCCAGGGACGTCATGGGCTCCTGGAAGATCATGGCCATACGCCCGCCCCGAATACCGGCCATGGTTGAAGCGTCGGCCGTCATCAGGTCCTGCCCCTCGAAGACCAGCTTATCGGCCCAACGAATGCCCCTGGGGGGCAGGAGGTCCATGATGGCCAAGGCGGTCATGGACTTGCCGCAGCCGGATTCACCCACCAGACTTAGGGTTTCACCCTGATCCATGCTGAAACTGACGTTGCGCACGGCGTGCAGCGCTCCCGCCGGCAGACGTAGATCGACATGCAGACCTTTGACTTCCATCAGCTTGCTCATGACCGCCCCTCCGGTGCCGTCACATCGCGCAGTCCGTCTCCCAGAAGGTTCATGCCCAATACCAGGGTAAATAAGGCCACGCCGGGGATGACAATCAGGTAAGGATCAAAGAGCATGAATTCTCTGCCTTCGGCGATCATCAACCCCCAGGAAGGTATGGGCGGCTGCACGCCCATGCCTAAAAATGAAAAGGCCGCCTCCAGTAGGATGGCCCGGCCGATTTCCAATGTCGCCACCACCACCAGATTGTTGAACGCGTTCGGCAGGATCTCTCTTGAAATAATCCAGAAAACCGAGCAGCCTGCAGCTTTGGCCGCCGCGACATAGTCCATGGACCTGATTTGCTGACTGGTGGCCTTCAAAACCACGGCAAAGCGGTCCCAGATCAAACAGCCCAGGACCAGGATCACGACTTGCATCGATCCGCCGATGAGCGCGACCACTGCTATGGCTACCAGAAACGCGGGCAGGGCCAGACGGACGGTTATGATAAAACTGACCAACATATCGACCCGACCGCCGAAAAAACCGGCCGACAAGCCCAGCACCGTACCGATAATCATGGCGATCAACACACAGGCAAAACCGATCAACAGAGATATGCGGCAGCCGTAGATCAGGCGGCTCAAATAATCACGGCCCAGATTGTCGGTGCCCAGGGGATACTCCCAGGTGCCTTTTTCCTGCCAGATAGGCGGAATCATCCGTAGCGACAGATCCTGTTTATAGGGATCATGAGGTGCGAGAACGGGGGCCAGGACGGCCATTAAAAAGATAATAATCACCACCGCGGCTCCAAAGAGAAACCCCTTGTGGCTCAGCATCCGCCGGCGCATGATTTGCCGCGGCGTCGGGAAGACAACCTCTAGCCCCAACCCCCTGTCTATGGTCTCGCTGATATTTTCCGTCTGTGTCATGCTTACCGAACCCTGATGCGCGGATCTAGAAAGGCGTTTAAGATATCACCGAGAAATGTCAACACCACATAAATCATTGCCAGCAACAGTACAAGGGCCTGGATCACCGGCAGATCGGAGCGGAGGATTGATACTAGGGCCAGATATCCGATACCGTGCAGTGCGAAAACCGACTCGATGATGAACGAACCTCCCAGCATGAACCCAAGCTGTACGGCCGCCAGGGCGACCACGGGAATAATGGCATTGCGCAGGGCATGCTTGAAAAGAATCTTGCCCCATCTCAATCCCTTGGCCCGGGCGGTGCGAATATGGTCCGAGGCCAGAACCTCCATCATCCCGGAGCGGGTCAGGCGCATGAAAGCCGGGGTGGCATAATAACCTAAAGCGATGGTCGGCATGACAAAATGAAGGGGGCTGTCACTGCCGGAAATGGGCAGCCAGCGCAGCATCACGCCAAAAATGATGATCATGATCAGACCGAACCAGAAAGACGGCATGGCCTGTCCCAGCACCGAAAGCGTGAGGGCAATGCGGTCAATCCAGGTATTGGGACGGATGGCGGCCAGAATGCCGAGGGGAATGGCCAGGATGATGGCAAACATCAGGGCGCAGATTCCCAGGGTCATGGTCACGCCGATGCGGTCACGAATCATTTTGGACACGGGTTGATTCAAATAGGGTGATTCACCCAAATCACCTCTCAGGGCCCGGCCGATCCACTCAAGATATTGGACTATCAGCGGCCGATCGAAACCATATTGCTTACGGACAAATTCAATTTCCTCATGGCTGGCCCCCTCGCCGGCCAGGGCGATGGCCGGATCTCCCGAAACCCGGGTCAGCATGAAGCTGATCAGCGACACGGTAAACATGACGAGAACCGCCACACCCAGGCGTTTAAGGGTATAAATTAACATATCTTCAGATTCTCAGGTGACGATGAATAGTGATATGCCATTGGGAGCGAGCCTGGACGGATCGCTCCCTCAACAGCCGTTTATTTCCATTTTGCCTGGAAAAACCGCGGTACGGCGTCCGGATAAGGGGTAAAGTCGAGGTCTTTGCTAAAGCAATTGTTGGAAACATAGGTAAATAAAGGGGCCCAATAGGCTTGCTCGGCAATCTGCTGCAGGGCTTTTTTATAAAGCAACTTGCGCTTTTCAGAATCGATAGTAGTATCGGCCTCCAGCAGCCAGTCCCGCACCTGGGGGTCCCGGGCCATGTCGTCTTCTGAAAATTCAAAGAAATAACTGACGATGGCCGAAACGTCATTGATGGAATACGATCCCCAGGTCTGGAAGTTGAATTGGACCTTTCCGGCCCGGTGCTTTTCCCGCAGGGCTGAATACTTCATCATCATCAGCTTGGCTTTGATTCCCACCGCGGCCAGATCTCCCACCATGGCCTCGGCGTAGGGTCGGTTGCGATAGCCGTAGAGGATCGTTTCAAACCCGTTGGGATAGCCGGCTTCGGCCAAAAGTTTTTTGGCTTTCTCCGGGTCATATTCGTACTTCATAACATCCTGGGTGCAGCCGAACTGGGTTGGGAAGCAGGCCGAATAGACAGATCGCGAATCACCCCCCACCAGGCTTTTGGAGATGGCCCCTTTGTTGATGGCATGGTTGACCGCCCGCCGGACGGCAAGTTTCTTGAACGGATTATCCATGCCCTGCTCGCCGGTACGATCGGCGGCATCCATCATGATGAAACCAACCCGCATGGTCTCGGCCGGTATCACGGTGAGATGCGACATTTTGGCCAGCCGTTCGGCCTGATCCGGGGCCACCAGCCAGATCCAATCCAAGGAACCGGTCATCAGTTCGGCCACCTGGGTGTTCATTTCAGGCAGGGTCCGCCACACAAGTTTTCCGATGGAGGGCTGACCCTTGGGGCTGTCCTTGAAGTAATTCTCGTTTTTTACCATGACGACCTTCTTACCGGGCTCCAGTTCGGTCACCTTGTAGGGGCCGGTGCCGATGGGCGCCAACCCGAAACCCTTGGGTCCGACTTTGGCGTAATAATCCTTGGGATAAACCGGATTGGCTCCCGAGAGGAACTCCAGGGCGGCCGGGAAGGGTTCCTTCAGCAGGATTTTGACCTTGTAAGGCCCTTCTTTGACGACCTCCTTGATCCAGTTGGAGTATCGCTGGGTCAGGACTTTGTTCTCCGGATTGGCGGCGAAATTAAGAGTGTAGACCACATCGTCGGCGGTCATATCGGCGCCGTTGTGAAATTTGACGCCTTGACGCAGTTCGATCGCCATGGTGGTGTCATCCACCCATTGGAAGGATTTAGCCAGCAGGGGCTTGTATTCATAGGTTTTGGGGTCGCGATAGAGCAGGTTGTCATAGACCTGACGGGCGAAAATAATGCCCTCGCGGGCGGTATTAAAATAGCGGTCGGCGTTTTCCAGCTCCTTGGTGGTTGCGATATTCAGGGTGTCATCCTTTTTGCCGGCCCAGGCCGGGCAGACCAAAAAACTGGTAATCATTAACCCAACAAAGACAATGATAGAATAATTACTCAACCTTCTTTTCATACTTACCTCCTTTAATTTGGTTAAAAGCCCCCTTTTGGATGCGGATGAAACGAAACCTGGATTTAAGTTCGGGTTTTGGATGTCGTCCGGCATAATAAAGCGTCCGACGACGGGACGATAAACATCCAAATATCGAAGGTGGCATCGCTTGTCAACGTGGATTTTTATTCAGCAATAAGTCTGCACTTATTACGCAATATGTATAAATCATTTCGCGTTCAATTTGGCGGCCATCTTAGCATTGAATTTTACGGCATCGATGATGAATCTATGGTGGGTTCCCTCGGATATCTTGTCAATGCCGTCATCAGCAGCGATTGAAAAGACAAGTTTGCGGCCCTCCACCTGTTTTAGCTCAACCTTCACTATGACAGACAGACCGGGTGGTGTCGCTGCGATGTGGCTGAGTTTGATATCGATGCCGACAGTTTGCTCGCGGGGCCAGTCTATATGAGGATTGATGGCTTGGATACACGTCCATTCAAACAAGCCTACCATAAACCCGGTAGCCAGAACTTTCGGCATTTGCTGGAATTCAGGCGCTTCCGGATAAAGGTATGGTACGGTTTTATTTTCGGGAACTTTAAATTGAAACATATGGGTCAGGCCGGGCTTTAAAGCGGTCATCATGGCTTATTCCCCCTTTTTGAAAGCTCAAACGCCTGTTCGAACAACTGTATGACTTCGGGTTTGCCGACCTTGCGGGGATTGAACGGTAAAGCGCCTTTCTGGTTCAGGGTTTCTTCCGCCAGGTCATTGATTCTGGCTGGATCTGCTCCCATTTGTTTCAAATCCCGTGGAATGCCGATGTCCGCCGCCAGACTTTCCACCGCGAAGACAGCTTCCCGCGCGGCTTCCATTTCGTTCAGCCCCTCGACGTTTTCTCCCATCGCCACCGCAATGTCGGCGTATTTGCCCGGGTTGCCGATCAGGCTGAAGCGCATCACCAGCGGCAGCATGATGGCATTGGCAATCCCGTGGGCAATGTCGAAGAACCCTCCCAGCGCGTGGGCCACGGCATGCACCAATCCGACCGACGCGTTGATAAAGGCCATCCCGGCCAGGGTGCTGGCCAGTAGCATGTTGGCGCGGGCAGCCATGTTTTCGCCGTTGCCAACGGCCTCCCGCAGGTTGGAGCTGATCAGTTGAATGGCTTCCAACGCCAGGCTGTCCGCGATCGGGATTGATTTTGTGGACACATAGGCTTCGATGGCATGGGTCAGGGCGTCCATACCGGTAAAGGCCGTTACTTGCGGCGGCAAGGTGACGGTTAAAGACGGGTCCACTAGCGCCACTTTTGCCGAAATGTAAGGGCTGGGAACGACGATTTTGACCCTTTCCTTTGGGTCCACCAGCACGGACACCCATGTCACCTCGCTGCCGGTTCCGGCAGTTGTCGGAATGGCAATAAGCGGAGGTGTGATGTCTTGAATCGGTTTACCCACCCGCCGGGAATAATCCATGATCTCGCCTTCATGGGTTGCCTGCACACCAATCCCCTTGGCTGCATCCACAGGACTGCCTCCGCCCACTGCCAATAGTCCATCGCATTTATCCTTACGGAAAATTTCCGCTCCGTTGTGAACAGTCGTGGTGGTGGGATTGGCTTCCACTGAAGCAAAGATCGTGTAATCGATGGCAGATGCGTCCAAAGAGCGGATCACGCGCTCGAGCAGCCCGGCGTTGACAACGCCCTTGTCGGTCACCAGCAGCAACCGCTGGATTTCCAGGGCCTTGACTTCTTCGCCCAGGCTTTCAACCAGGTTTACACCGAATAGAATCCGGGTGGGTAGCTTAAATTCAAAAGATTTGGTGATGTCCATAATTTTTCTCCTCCTTCATAATATCCCGCACGATGGAGATATCCGGAAAATGGTGCTTTCACAATGATATCGGCTATAATAACGGACCATTAGCTATTCTTTGCCATGTTGTTTATGCAACATTGGGGTAAACTCTCTTATAGTGAACGCGGCAGAGATTTTAGTTTCCATCTTCTTTACCTCAATTCCTGCTAATTAGATATTACTTTTCTTGAAAAAGCGCCGTGTCCGGTGATGCTGGTACCCTTGATCGATGGGTAGCCCGGACAGCGAAGGCGCATAAAGTTGGGAAAATATGAACTAAATTGCAAACGAACAGGCCCGTTCGCCGGGTCAGTTGCTTTGCGTGTAATCCTGGACCAATTTTCTGCCGAGAGCTTCATATTTCGGGTCGGCAGTGATTCCGTGCAGATTTAACAGGGAATGATACATCGTTTTCCGGCAACCTAAGTCAGACCAGTAGCCACCCACGGATCCCCCGACATCGGTTCGCATTATAAAAATTATCCTGGTTTGATGCGTATCAATTCTTTCAAGAACCCAGTGAAGCTCGGAATCGGTGATGCGGACATGATCGTTCCGGATGGGAACGACGGGCTCCGGCACAGCCTTGCAGCTCACTTCAACTTTGCCTGATGCCATGTCGATCTTAATCTTGACATCATAAACGATGTCACGGCGCCACAGCGGCCATGGGGTATCTAGCCTGAAGTAGACCATGAAATTATAAGCGGCTGAAGAAATTTGCGAAATTTTCCCGGCCTGAAGGCACTTAAAAAACCATCCGGTATAAGCGGGGATTTCCGCCAATACGGCTCCGATCACCTCAAGGGGTTGATTGATATCAGTGATTCCTTTGAATTCAGATTCTTCATATCCGGCTACCTTGCGGGAATAGATTGCCACCCCATTGTCATTGCTGACAGATTTCCATTGCTCCTGAGCAAAAAGGCCGCCGGGATCGGCAGTCAGAAAAGAAATGATTAAGATTAGCAGGTTGACTGTGCGTGCCATCTGGAGGTTTATTTGGTTGATTAGATAGTTGTTTTATCAAACATATCCGCCAGTTTCTGTTCATACCAGCTTTTTAAAAAAAATCCATCGATAAACCCATTGTGTCCGCCAAAGGCGTGGATCACTAAATTGGTGCGATGATTGAGTTCAAGCTGATTAAAATCCTCATCAGGTATGATCGGATCATCTTTGGCGGTAATAATGGTGGCGGCAACCGGCAGATTTTTAATGGTATCCTTTAAAATAGCGATGATCCGTCGAAAGCCTCCGATCCACCATCTCCCTGACTTCGATGAACATACCCCTTTTAAAACATTATCGCGATTAAAATCAACTTCAGATTTTACCCCTATCACCGCAGACCCAATGGGTTTTTGTCATTTTTGCGCGTACCTGTCCTTTCGAACTGCATCCGAATAGTTTTTTAATTCAACCGGCTGTTAATGGAAAATCAGGATCAATTAGATGAGGGGTCGGAGAGTTTTCAGCGTAAACCCATGATTATAGCGGAGTGGATGATCGCCAGCGAAAGCGGATGCTGTCTGAGACCATTAGGGGTCGTTATGGGTGAACAGCTTTATACGACGGCTTTTATTTAACATCCAATCGCGGCATAGTACACAAGTCT
The DNA here is from genome assembly GCA_945787595.1 of uncultured Desulfobacterales bacterium. Next base: position 13,080 of record CALZJV010000096.1, read on the forward strand.
CTGTTTTCATTTTGATTGCTGTTCATTCATTACGATGCCTTAGGGTCGAGTTCATGCGGTTTCGGTGGTGATTATCCACGCAGCGGATCGGCTTTGAGCATCTTGAAGAGTGAACCTTAACGTTGCAAAAGCCGGAGGGCTTCAGAGCCAAGGCGTCAAGGGTGAAGTTGTAGTAGTTTACCTCAAATCCTTGACAACACAGGATCTGAAGTCCTCCGGCTTTCCGCGTTGTTTTCAGGGTAAACAACATGGCAAAATAGACCCCATCCTTTGAATTCACCAAGGGGGATATCCAGAAAATAGTGCTTTCACTATTATATCGTGTATAATAACGGGAAGGTGGGATAAGACGATAGGAAAGGCAGAGCATTTCCGACTCTGCCTTTTTACCGGGTGTTGTCAATACCATCCAAACGATCAGATCTCCCGCAGAAGGAGTGATCTGCTATATAAATACGACCCAGCCCGGACCACAGCTATTCAAAGGGCAATCCCAATGAATAGTGCTCGTATTCAGTCGGCCCGACCAATAATTCTTTCGCTTCGTTTTCATTGGCCAGGCGTGTCTCACTGTTTTTCCAGGTTTCCCAGGCTTCTATATCTTTCCACATCGACACCACTGTGATCTGAGATGGGTCTTCAAGGCGCTGCATGGTTTCTGAAGATATATAGCCGGGCTGCTGCATCGCTCCATTGCGGTGGTTAATTAATAATCGCGCTGCCGCTTTTATATTTCCGTCTTTAAATTTGCGTTTGATTAAAATTTTTACAACCATAACACCCTCCCTTACTTTAAACTAAATTGAGCGTTACAAATTTTAAAAAGAAGAAGGATCAGGCGTTGGGTTAGGGTATCTCCGAACTGGCAAAACTTTTTGGGACGCCCTCATACGGGGTTCGTCTGTTGTACCTCAGGGTCTTCGGATCACGCATCGTCTTCAAAATATCAATGCTGTCCTTTAAGCCTTTGTTGATCCGGCACATTTCTAGGGCCATGCCGAAAACCTGAGCAACTGCTTGGACAAAATTAACGTCGTTTAAAGTGAACTCCCAGGGCTCGGCGGTGTACACCCGCAAACATCCGATCAGATTGTCTCCAATAATGATCGGGACCGAAAGAATCGAGGCGATGCCCTCTCTGATAGCATCTTCAGGGTACTGAATCCGGGGGTCATCGGCG
>CALZJV010000097.1 GCA_945787595.1 uncultured Desulfobacterales bacterium
GACAATCGCGGTTAAAAACCGCTCCCACAATTAAAAACAACAGATTCAAAACTGCAAAGTTTCTTTTCCGATCAGACTGGCCGCTGTTCAGGCCAGAGGGGGCGCTTGTATGAAACTTCATCATTTAGCTAGGGCCCCGTATGAGACTCTGCGAGGCCGAACAGCGGATTTTAGCATATCGAATGACGAAGGACGATTGTCGAATTGTGGATGTCGCTTCGCTCTGCTCTTTTAAATAATAAAATAGAAAGAATTCCTTAATTCGTCACTCGTCACTCGTTATTCGTTTTTTTAGAGTTTCTTTTTCGATTTGACCGGCCGTTTTTTTGGCCGGCGGCTGGGCTGACACCTAAAATTGTGAAATTATATTATCAGTCCGTTTGCTGCCCTTTAGAGGCCATTTTTTCCAAGCGCAGTCTCGTAAAAAGCCTGGGAATCTTATTCATCAATACCGGCTAAACGTTTGGCGGTTTTTTTGCGCTTATCCAGATCGCTCTCCCGCAGGATGGTAACCCGATGGGCTTCAGGCGATCCACCGCCGTGAATATCGGAGATGGTATCAGCACTTTCCATCGCCAATTTTTCGACCAAACGGAACATTTTAATCCGGTCTTCAACGGGGATGTGGTCTTTGCCTTTTAAGTACTTTTTAACGAGATGACCGACTTCGGGATTTTCGAGGTCCTTGTCGGACGGAAGGTCCGCTACATACCCCCCGCAAACGTCTACCATCAACCGGATAGCCTCGGCCATCTCTCTGCCCTCATGAATCTTTGAGGCATTCGCCAGGACCGTATCGATAAAATACGTTCCGGAATTTTCCTGCTTGCCTTCGTAGGAGGCGGCCAGACTACAGCCATAAAGTGTTTCAGCCCGATGAATCATGTCGATGATCTTCTGCTTTAGATGACTTGCCCTTTCGGTGCCGCTGTATTCCATCATAGTTAAAGCGGCCCCGGTCATACAATCGATCTTGCCGGATTTGCATCCGCCATGGCTCTGGCGATGATAAGAGGAAAACCTTACAACCATGTCGGCGGCAAATTCCACTTCGCCACACATGAATACACGCTCCCAGGGCACAAATACATCGTTGAATATGACGGTTGGACAGTATTTGGAATATCGGATATTTCCGATATCGCAGCCATCGAGTTCTCTGGTATCCAGACTTGAACGACCGACAATGTGTATGAGTCCGGGGGTATCGTTGGGAACGGCAAAGGCCAGGGCATACTCCTCGTCTCCCTTTTTCAAAGCCCGGGTCGGAAGAACGATGATCTCGTGGGAAGAAAGTGATCCGGTCTGATGGGCTTTGGCACCTCTGACAACAATGCCGTCATCCCGCCGCTCAACAACGTGCAGGTACATGTCCGGGTCTGCCTGGTCATGAGGGTTCAACGAGCGATCGCCTTTGACATCCGTTACCCCGGCATTGCATGTCAGATCGTTTTTTTGTACGTATTTCAAAAATCCCTTAAATTTTTCGAAATAATTGGTTCCGTGTTTCTGATCGATGTCAAATGTGACGATGGAGAGGGCGCAAAGACAATCCAGGCCGGTGCAGCGTTGATGGCAAGTTCCGACCCAGTTGCCCAGAGTGCGATTAATCTTAACCCGTGCGACCAGATCCTCAATTGATCCCGGCGGCAGGGTAAAACGGTTTACCGGCTCGTTGATTAAAGGGCTTTCGGTCACCATTAGATCACGATACTCTTCCATCTGGGCAAGTTCATATGTTGCAGCGGTTGCTTCTAACCCGGCACGCAGTCGGGGGTTATCAACAACGCTGTTAATTTTCTCACCAAACATGTAGGCTGTTGGTTTCATTTGGTTGATCGATTCGATGTATTCTGCCTTGGTTTTTAACCCCATTTTGCATCTCCTTCAATTGATCTTTTTATTAATATAACTAATTTTTATGGAACTATAACTCCCCAAAGGGTCATCCAGCATTTACACCAAATAGTAGAAAGTGTTGCTTTTTTGGTTTGTGGTTCCGAATTTTTATTTTTCGGCGAGCCCTAAACCCAAGGTGGTTTCATGGCACCATCTGCCTGCTGAAATCCTTGAATTTTAAAGCGCTTGGACCTCAACAAATCCAAAATTGAAGGCTTCAAGATTGATACGCTCTTTACCCTTGGGGACCGACCTGGTAATGGCCTGTTCCAGCGCCTGGCGGCTGACCACCTCGGAGACTTTGCACAAGGCACCAAGCATGACCATGTTGGCTGTCACCGGCGCTTTAACCTCATTGCGTGCAATCGAGGTTGCCGGAATCTTAAATTGAAGTTTTATATCCTGCGGTGTCCCGTGAACCATATCACTATCGTAAATCAAAATACCCTCAGGTTTAACGACTTCTCCAAATCGGTTAATGGAATCCTGGGCCTGGGCAACCAGAATATCGGGATTCGTCACCCTGGGGAATTCAACCGGTTGATTGGATATGATCACCCAGGTGGCCGCAAATCCTCCCCTGAGTTCCGAGGAGTAGGCCTGTGTTTGGGTGGCATATTTACCGTCAAAGGTGACCGCGGCCGAACCTAAAATTACGCCGGCTAAAATCGACCCCTGGCCGCCGACGCCGGCTATGGTTATATCAGTTTGTGACATTATCTATCCTCCGTCATCTCACAACGCAGTCGAACCCATTGCTCGCTCAGCTCGGCTTTTTCCCGATCGGTGAACTCGCCCACAGTGACCTTGTTTTGGAGTTCCGCCTCGTCCATCTCCAGGGCCTTGTCGATCCTGATGCTGTTTTCCTTAAAATGCTTTAACATATCAACCGCGCCACCCAATTTACTGGCTCGGCCATACTGCACCGGACACTGACTTACGGCTTCGATCAGCGCAAATCCTTTTTTTTGAATCCCTTTTTTAATGGATCGCGTCATCTGTCGGGGATGATTGGTCGTCCAGCGGGCAACGTATGAGGCTCCGGCGGAAACGACCATCGGAGATATGTCAAAATGGTGTTCCATGGCACCGTAGGGGCTGGTAATCGTTTTTATGCCCCGGGGGGTTGTGGGTGCCGTTTGACCGCCGGTCATGCCGTAGATACCATTATTTACCAGGACAACGGTTAAGTTAATATTGCGGCGGGCGGCGTGGATCAAATGATTGCCGCCGATGGCGGTTAAATCGCCGTCACCGCTGATGACCATCACGTTTTTATCCGGCAGACCCAGTTTCACCCCTGTAGCAAAGGCAATCGGTCTGCCATGGGTGGTATGCAGGGTGTCTGCGTTATAAAACGGGCTGGGAATCCAGGCCGAACATCCGATTCCGGAAACAAAAACAAAATCGTCGATATCAATTTGCAGTTCATCAATCGCCCGCAGGATGGCCTGGGAAACAGTACCGATACCGCAGCCGGGGCAGGTGGTCGTGCGCTGGATGTGGCTACGGGTATATTTTCTTAACGGGTGGGCTGAAACCGTCATTTAATCATCTCCTTTATGTTACTGAGGATGTATTGAGGGTCATGGATCTGGCCCAGGATTTGCGGCCCTAAAAAAGAAACCCGGCAGGCATGGGCGGCCTCAGCCTTGATGTACGGATACAGCTGACCGGTGTTATTTTCCAGCACCAGCATGTGGTCCACCCTGTTGGCGACCATCTGCACCTCCTGCTCCGGAAACGGCCAGCAGGTCAGCAAACGCAATGTGCCGACGTTTAAGCCTTCAGTGCGAGCCAATCGTGCCGCCGCCCTGGCAGACCGCGAAACAGTGCCACAGCTTACCAGGGCAATGGTTGTATCTTCACTTTCATCCTGAACCTGGACGATATCGTCACGGTGGCTGAGTATCTTTTCGATCGGGCGCATGGCATAGCGGTGCATAACGTCAGGATCCGACAGGTTGCGCATGCCATGTTCATCATGGCAGGAGCTGGTAACATGCGCTTTGAGACCGCGACCGAACACCGGCATGGGGGCCACATTGACGTCGAGAAAATCCTGCCGGTCGAGAATCGTTTCGGAAGGTTCGGCAATTTTGCGATTCATCAACTCGAACTGATTTTCTTCGGGGACCACGATTTGCTCCCGCATATGCCCCATAAAACCATCAGCCATGACGAAAACCGGAACCCGATAGGTCTCGGCCAGATTAAAGGCTCGAATCGTCAGGTCAAACATTTCCTGAGGGCTTTCGGGGCAAAGGGCAATGATCTGGTAGTCCCCGTGAGATCCCCGGGCAACCTGAACGATATCACCGGCAAGACCAACCGACGGCACTCCGGTTGACGGTCCGAAACGCTGTACATCAACGATAACCAGGGGCGTTTCCGTGGCGACTGCAAATCCGATACTTTCCTGCATCAGGCTGATACCGGGCCCGGAAGTAACGGTCATTGCTTTACAGCCGGCCCAGGAAGCCCCAATGGCTGAACAAATCGCGCTGATCTCATCTTCGGTTTGCAAAAATGTACCGCCGACCTCCGGTAGTCTGGCGGCAAGCAGGTTGGCGACTTCACTGGCAGGTGTGATGGGATAGCCGGCCGCAAAATTGCATCCCGCTGCAATTGCGCCTTCCGTGCAAGCCCAGTTTCCCATTTCAAAGTGGGTACCTGTTCGTACTTTCTTACTTGACTGCATCATGACCCTCTTGCTCATTCAGTGATTCTTCTTCTTCAACAATGATCGCATAGTCCGGACAGCAAATCATGCAGTTCAAACAACCCGTGCATTCTGTCTGATCCGAAATTTCAGGCGGATAATATCCGGCATCGTTCATTTCCTTGCAGGCTTCAAACAACTGCTGAGGGCAGACATATTCACAGATGCCGCAGTCATCGATGCCTTTGCACGCTTGTGATAATATGGTCACTTTCGGCATACGGATCTCCTTCAAATGAATCATTCGATTTACAACTCATCGGTAAAGTTTAAAATACAGGATACTGCGGATCTTTGCCCTGCAGGACGGCCAGCACATCACCGGCAACCATACTCATGCGGATCATCGCTTCTTCAGTGTGGGCGGACATATGAGGCGTGCCGACAAAGTTGTCTAACTGAAGCAATGGATTGTCCCCTGTGACCGGCTCTACCTCATAAACATCTGAACCGGCCCCGGAAAATTGTTTCGTCTGTAATGCCTCAACGATATCCGCCTCGTTCCATATGGGACCCCTGGCCATGTTAATTATGAAAGCTGTTGGCTTCATCAATTTCAGCAAATCCGCACTAACAAAGTGTTTGGTCTCCGGTAGCAAGGGCATGTTGATAGAGATAAAATCCGACTCTTTAAACAATTCTTTTTCATCTACCCGTATAGCATCGTACTCTTTTTCCGCTTCGGAGAATTCAAGAGGATCGTAATACAGAATGCGCATGTCAAAACCGTACCTGCAAATTCGCGCGGTTTGCTGGCCGATGCGGCCAAACCCCAGGACACCTAATGTTTTTCCTCTGAGTTCCGTTCCGATAAGCTCATAGCGTGCCTTCCAGTAGCAATCCCTTAGGGCAATGTCTGCCGTTCTGATTTTTTTGGCGAGCATGAGGGCCAACGCTACGAAGTGCTCGGCAACACTTTCCTTATTTGCCTGGGGCGTATAGACCACCTGTATTCCCCTTTCCTTGGCAGCCGTAACATCGATGGCATCAAGTCCGACACCGTGCCTCCCGATGACCTTTAATTTCGGGGCTGCTTCAATTATTTTTCTCGATACAACCCCATTGGCCCTGATGATAATGGCATCTACATCCGGAACTTGATGGATTATTTCATGTTCATCAAATGATCCGGCGTATGCAAGGTGGCAGATCTCTTCTAACAGCGCGGTTCCCTTTTGGTGCATGGATTCATATAGTAGAATTTTAAACTTTTTGTCCATCAAGGTCTCCTTGGAATTCCCTTTTTTGAAATTCAATCAATATCTATTAATAATATCAGATTCTTATAAATTTTTATTAAAATTGTTAACAATATATTAGAAAATTTTATTGTCTGTCAAGAGGTTTTTAAAAGGCAGATGCGCGGTTAAATTTCATCCCAATTGATCGTAAACAAAATGGGATAGGATTTTATCTTTCGATTTAAAATTTGACAGGTAATCGACTTTGGTGCTCAGAAACCGGTCGCTGATGTTATTTCCGGAATCTTCCTCTTTCTGGTTGACGACACCTTTCGGCCGGGGGAGTACATTTAAGTGGAAGGCCAATGTGATTTATCTGAGCGGTCCGGTTGACAAGCCATCAGAACACTCTTACTAATTAGAATACATTCCAAGGGGGGGGGATCATAGGACCCGGGATTAATTGTTGCCGGGTTCATGATTCACGTCAAAACTAAATACACGAACGATCATAATAGAGCTGGCTGGTATGCGAAAAAAGCTAAAAAAATACAATTTTATCATACTATCGGTCTTTGTGATGACAGGCATGTCCATAACGGGATGGGCGGTTGATTTTCACTATGAAAATTTGGCAGAAACCGCTAAATTTCAAAAAGAGCTGAACACCAACGGCGAGGTAACCAATGCAAAACCTTTGGCACTAGACAATAACAACATAATATTGGTGTTGGTTTGCACGGGATTGATCGGTTTGTTTGGCTTACGAAGGCAAAGGAAAACATTTTTTCGATCAAGAAATAAAATCAACGACCTTTGAAACCTGTGATATCATCAATCCCGGGTTTAATTCACTGTTCATTGAATCTAATTAAGGATCGCTGCCAGCTGCCTTGTCAACAGCGGGATGATCTCAAACAAGTCGGCAACGATGTAGTAATCGCATTTTTTAACCATGTTCGCTGCCGGGTCTGTATTGATTGCTACGATGAGACCTGCAGTTTTCATGCCGGCGAAATGTTGTACGGATCCAGAAATACCGCAGGCGATATAGACTTTGGGACTGACGGTGGCGCCGGTTTGTCCCACTTGCATGGAGTGCGGAACCCAGCCGGCATCCACGGCAACCCTGGACGCGCCAACGGCCGCTCCGATAAGGTCGGCAGATTCGAAAAGAAGGCGAAAGTTGTCTGCATCCTTCATGCCCCGTCCACCGGATATGATGATATCGGCCTCGCTTAAATCGATACTTCTGGCGGCATCCTGCCGGATTTCTTTTACAACCAGGCCGCCATTTTCAGGATCTGCTCGAAACGTAATCAGCTCTGCTTCACCGGGTGAATGTTTGGCCTCGAATACATTCGGCCGGACGCCATATAGGTAGCAAGGTCCGTTGACTTTAATGGTTGCGATGGTTTTGCCCGAAAACTGGGATTTTTGCACGGTGTCATCGGACAGATTGATATCCATACAATCCATAACAAGGGGTGCGTCGAGGGCCGCTGCCATTCGGGGCAGTAATTCCTTTCCGCGGGCGCTGGTGAGCCCTAACAGCGTTTGGACGCCAAAATGGTCCATGGCATGGATCACCGCCCTGGACCAGGAAACCGGATTCCAATCAAGGGAGCCTTCTTTGGAGGTAATTTCGATAATTTTATGGATCCCATATGCTTCGAGCTCGGTTTTGTAATCGGCCCCCCTGCCATCGACCAAAAAGCCATAAAGCTCATGATCATCACCGTGGGCAGCGGTGATAACACCGAAGGTTGCCTTTTTTAGGGCACCATCTTTGGTTTCAAGTAATATTCCAATCTTTCGCATAATTTCAGATCTCGTCATTTCCTTTAGAATTGGGCCATACCATTTGGACAAAACCGCTGAACCATTAATCAACCAAGATGCTGGATACTGGTCACTGGTTACTGGTTACTCGTCACGGGTCACTGGATGCTGGAAGAAAAGGCGCTTGCGCCGCGTGTCGCTGATCTTCTCTTTATAAAAACGATAGAATACCTTGCTAATCCAGTATCAAGCATCCAGTATCCAGCATCTGAGTCGTTCAGGCCAGTACTTTGGCTTCCTCACGCAGAATCCGAATGAGTTCTCCAACCGCCTCTTGCGGCGGCCCCTTCAGTTCTATGGCCTCGCGCTCTTCAACGGCGGGTTTTAACTCGAGTATCTCCATACTACTCAGTGGTTTCTCAATAGATAGACGTTTAATATCGATTATTTTCACTTCTTTTTTCCTGGCCTTCATGATCGCCGGCAAGGTCGGATAACTCGGCTTGTTCAACCCCTTACCGGTGCCGATGACGCAGGGCAACGGCATCTCTACGACCCCTGTTGCGCCCGCTTCCATCTCACATTCCAGCACAACCCGATCCTGTTCCAATGAAAAAACCACCACGTTGGATGAAACCGGCATCTCCAGGCCGGCCGCAAGCCGGTACATCGTTTGAAATCCTTCGCTGTCGATGGATTCTTTGCCGGTGAATATGAGATCCGGTTTTCCATCCTGCTCAATAGCGGCTTTTAAGGCTCGCGCCGTCATGATACTGTCGGGGCGGCCATCAGCTTGGATTAGGATCGCACGATCGGCCCCCATGGCCAGAGCGGATCGCAAGGTGTTTTCTGCGTCTTTCTTTCCGACACTGACGGCGATCACCTCGCAATCTCCAACCTGCTTTTTTACCCGAGCAGCCTCCTCCACCGCATGTTCATCATAGGGATTCAGGATGAAGGTAATCGATTCATCGAACTGGTTCTTCTCCTTGATGGTTATTTTAGCCGCTGAGTCCGGTACATGTTTTACACAAACAAAAATTTTCATGGTCTTTTCTTTAATGTCTTCACTTACCCTGGGCAATAATGACTATAGCCACCAAACCCACGAAAGAACACGAAACCTTATTTTTAGTTTGGCGCGGTTTAGTGGTTTTCAGGGCTGAATTTACCGCGTATGAAATTTCGCCTGGATGGAAAAGCGAAAAGATTGAACGTCGAACATCGAACGCCCAACATCGAACGTCGAATATGGATGGCGCTGCGCTTTATCTTTTTTTATAACAAGCGAACCGGAAAATTTCGAAGAGCAGATTCGCTTTGCTCAGTTTTTTATTAAATTGATCGTTCGACCCTGTCATTAGACCCTGAGGCTCTCGACGGGCAGAATTCATTATTCGATGTTGACAATCTCGTAAAAAGTCAAAATTCTCGAATTTCGGTCTCATAACCCATTGAAATTACAAGCTCTGAAATTTTATTTTTGTGCTTTTTGCGCCTTTTTGCGGCTATATCAATGTTCGATTTTCGATGTTCATCAGTTTCTTTTTCGATCAAACTGGCCGCTGCATCAAAACCAAAAACAGGACTTCGCGGACCGACGACAAAGTCCTGTTTTTATCGGTACATCACACCTCACATCACGGGGCTACCCATTGACCGAGAAACTGCTGTCGTAGTTAATCTCCCGATTGCGCGAGAAAAAGCCGACGTTGAGTATCCGACCGATATGAGGCAGTTTAAACTGAAAGGGTTCTTTGTCATGATCCAGGCCCTTCTCGCAGGCGTCAATTAATTCCGCCATCATGGCGCCGACCACCGGGGCGTTTTTATACTGGTTGCCGCTGGTGCCGATGGCCATATAAAAGCCCTGCATGTCTGATTTATCGTAGATCGGGATCCAATCATCGGAGCAGTCATAAAGATCGCAGGTCCCCCGGGGCTGGTTGGGAATCTGCATGCTGGGCACCCGCTTGGCACAGCGGTAGGTTTGGGCTTTCCACTGGGCTTCTGAAAGTTGATTGTCCCTGCCGGTTTCCCCTTTACCGGCATAAAATTCGTCCGGGTCCACCCATTCCTGGGGATCACACTCAGGGTCCTCGCTGCCGATGAGAAACATGTTGCCGGCTTCCGGGCGGTAATAGCAGGCAATGTCGCCGTCGGAGGTATGGTAGCCGTCTTGACGATAATCGTATCCTTCCGGCGACGGGCAGTGCATCACCTCATGGCGCAGCGCTTTGGTTTTGATGTTGCACCCCTCATAAACGCCTTCGGCCATTTGATTAATTTTGTATGAGTGCGGGCCGGCAGCGTTGACCACCACCGGTGCATCGAACTGGGTCCCGTCTTTAAGCGTCACCCCCAGCACCTGATTGTCCCGGCTGCGGACATCCACCACTTCGGCATTGAAGATGAACTCCCCGCCTTTGGCCTCGGCGGCCCGCATGATGTTGTGGGCGGACAATTCCGGATCGTTGACGTACCCACCTTCCGGGCAGAAGAGTGCACCTTCCAGCTCTTTGGTCGGTTCATCAAAAAACTTGGGATCCTCGGGGCGTCTCACCGGCCAAAACTCATGTAAATCATAAACCGGCACCATTTCATTGATTTTTTTATTGTCCCATTCTTCATAGGCAACGCCGACGGCATCGTAGTGTTTTTTGACCTTGCGCCAGTCGTGACCCTGGGATTTAATCAGAATGGAACCGGTATTCATATACTTGGCCAGGCCTTTCTCATCGTTGACGTGATCCAGGTAATTTTCCCAATCCAGCCAGTACTTGAACCCCTCATAAGCAAAGGCCACACCATCTTCGGTGGAATAGTGGGCCCGTACAATGGCGCAGGATGCGGCGGTGGAGCCCTGGCCGGCGTCGGTCAGCTTATCGATGCTCAAGGTCTTATAACCCATTTTGCAAAGCTCATACGCAATGGGTGCACCAATGACCCCCGCACCGATGATAATGGCATCATACTTTTTATTCATGGCAATACCTCCTATTTGATTTCGATTTCGGCAATATGGATGAAATCCGATTTTATGTTACTAACCCCGAAGAGCCGGTTGTAGAGAAACGTAAATTCCGCTGTATCGGGGAATTGAAAATTGAAGATTGCAGATTGAATATTTGTGGATGTCGCTTCGCTCTGTCCTTTTTAAAATTGATGCGCCGGAGGGGGACCTTAAATATTCAATATTCAATCGACAATATTCATTCATTAAGCCAGCCGGTGAAAGCCTTCTCACCGGCAGGACGCAATCCGAATTCCTCCCCAGCTTCAAGGATCGAGGCAATCATCGTACCGGCGTATCCCCGGGAACAGGTCATGAGAAGCCCGCATCTTTCCGGGCTTTTTCCCAGGGTGACGATTTGGCAGGGGACATGCGAAAACGGACCTTGCAGTAAAAAAGGCGTTTTTTTCAGCGGATCTAAAAAATCGAGCGCCGATAATTTTTCAGCTATTGCAAATACTTCTTGACCGAAAAGTGCCAAAAACACGGTCACATCGGTTATATCTGTAAAGGCAGGACCTTCGGGATCGGCCGGTTTGTCTCCGGTCAGATGCCATATCGATGCCTGGGTGCGGTTCATGCGATTTATCAGAATGCCGCTATCAAATACGCATTGGCCGGGAGCATCAGGGATATGGATCCCCCAGGGTTCAGCCTTGGCAATATCCCCGTCCTGTAAATCCCATCGGGTCCGGTGGCTTAAATCGACCACATAAGGTCCGGTTTCTTCGGCGTCATATTGCAATGCAACGGTCCAGTTGTCCCGCATTTCCGTTTTGGCCGGCCTGACGACAAACGATACCGGCGAACGTCTGATGATATTTTCCATTATAATTACCTCAAATGAAAATTGAAGATTTGATGAATCGCTACGCTCTAACTGTTTTTATAAAATCGACAGCATTCCACAAATATTCAATCGAAAATATTCATTCCCTTAACCGTTTCCCTTCCGGATCATAAAAAGGAAGCGCTGCCACTGTCGCGTAGAGATGCCGGCCTTCGCATTCGTCTTCATAAATCTGTAAGCGCGTGCCTTCCCTGGCCATTGATGAATCCACCAATGCCAGCCCAATGCTCTCTTTCAATCCGAAACTAAAACGCGCAATGCAGACATAGCCCTTGATGACACTATCCACAATAATTGAACCGTCTTTGGGCGTACGAGAAGCATTTTCCATTTTAAATCCGACCAATTTAAAACGTCCTTCCTGCTTTTCGGTCTGCTTGAGTGCCACCGCGCCTACTGTTTTAGCTTCTGCTTTGGTGCGGTCCCACAGGAAACCGAGACCCACATCGTGCAGGGTGGTTCGCTGCTCGGATTCCGACCCGATGATGATGTGGCCCTTTTCCATGCGAAGCACGTTTTGCGCTTCCAGTCCGAAATTTTGAATATCATACTGTTTGCCGGCCTCTAAAAGAAGCTCCCAAATGGCTTGCATATAGGACGCCGGCACATGCAGCTCGTAGGAAAGCTCACCCACGAATCCTAGGCGCATGAGCCTGACGGCGATCGTATCTCGAATCGTAAATTCACGATACCCTGCAAAAGGAAAGGCTTCATTTGAAATATCCCCGTCGATAAGTTGTTCAAGCACTTTGCGGGCATTGGGTCCGGCAAGATTGATGACTCCCAGGGCATCGGTCAGGTTGACCATGTGATAATTCCAGCCGTCATAGCGGGTATGATAGCGAAACCACTCGACGGTGCTCCCGGCACGGCCGCTGGAGGTAGTGAAATAATACTCCTTTTCGCCGCGCTTGACGACCACACCGTCATCGATGATACAGGCGTCTTCATTGCACATGGCCGCGTATTTGATCTTGCCGTCGGCAATTTTAGACATGTTTCCGGTATAAACCCGCTGCAGTGCCTTCAAGGCATCCGGCCCCCAGATCCTGAATTTACCCAAAGTGGATGCATCCAGCATACCCACGTTGTTGCGCACATTTTCAATTTCTTGACGGCAGCTGAAATCCTCGGAAAAATACCGCGCTCGTTTCCAGACACCGATGCGGCGCATGACGCCGCCGGCTTTCATCTGGGATTCATGCAGCGGTGTGCACTTATACATGTCGTGGTTTGTCCCGGCATAGGTTGCAATAAAAGTCGGAATCATGGGTGCACGAACCGTCGTCGGTTTGGCCAGATCACTGCCCACGCCATGATACTGCGCCACAAACAACGGCAGGTTGTGTCCGGGGATTCCGCCTTGGCCGGGCCCTGTCCCGGCTGCTGTGAAACGTTTAATCAATTCCGTGGCATCAAAACCCATCTCCAGGGCTTGAGAAACATTTTTTAAGGTTGTGTCCTCATCGAAACAAATAAAGGTTTTGCGGCCTTTAACCGGGGCTTGAACCAGTTTGCATCCCCGTGAGACGCCCGGTAGGTCATTGAGCCGCTCACGGGCCGGTTTGACATCTGATTCAACGTCGGCATTACAATCTGCTGCCGCCATGAGTCCTGCCAGGTGACCGGATGCCTCGATGGACAGGGAATCGTCTAACCCCAGCAAACGACCGGCAGCATGCATTTTTTGCGGCAGTTTTGCAGGCAAAAAGAAACCCGTGCGGCTGTCATATGCAAGTTTAGCCTGGGCCAGGGAAAGCGGCCCGGTAACCGGTGTCATCCCGGCCGACGCCACCAGAAGATCACAATCAACATCCCGCTGGTGGGTTCCCTGGATGGTGCTCAGAGTCACTTTGTTTAGGCGGGTGTCTCCATGGGCCGTATTGGCAACCCATCCGCGCAAAAACGGTATTTTCTTGGCAGCAAGCCCTGCTACCAGGGCAGGATCCTGCCCGTCTTCCCGAATGTCGGCCACCTGTGATATTTTAAGACCTAAACCTGAAAGATCCAAAGCCGCTTCTATTCCGAGATCATGGGCAATGCTGAAAACGGCATTTTCTCCGGGAAGCAAGCCATAGGTTCGCGCCAAGCGGTGGGCGCAGCCGACCTGCATGATCCCCGGGCGTTCGTTATTTTCAAAGAGCAGGGGTCGCTCGATACATCCCGTGGCGACCACAACACTTTGCGCCCGAATTTCGATGTAGCGTTCATCAAAGAAATCTGAATCACCCCCCACTTGAAAGGCAGTGATGAGGTTGTTGTTATAAGCACCGACCACGGAGGTGTGAGTAAAAACACGAACGGTGGGGGCTTGCTCCACCAGTTCCGCCAACTCCCAGGCTCTTTCGAACAAGTGGATGCTGTTGTCATATTCAGCCGGGCGATAGTCAAAAAATCCTCCCAACCAAGGGCGGGATTCCAGAAGGATGACACGCAGCCCTCTCTCGGCCGCAGCCAAAGCCGCAGACATACCCGCAGGTCCGCCGCCGATCACGCATACATCCGCTTTGGGATAGATTTCATCATACTTGCCCTTCATCTGAAATTCAGGAGAAATTTTTCCCAGCCCGGCGGCTTTTCGCACCTGCTTCAAGGCAATCGGCCATATTTGGGCCGGTTTATGCATCATACGATAGTAAAACCCGGCGGGCATGGCCCAATCCAGCCTGTCCATGAATCCCATAAGATCTTTTTCAGGCGTTCCTTTTACATTTTGGGCTTTTACCGTCATCCCGTTTTTGAGAAGCGTATTTTCAGTACGAACATTGGGGATGCCGTTTACCTGCATACAGGTATTGCTGCATTCGCCGTCCAGACTGTAAAGACCCCGGGGGCGGTGGTATTTAAGGCTGCGGGAGAATATGCGGATACCGCTGGCATATAAAGCGGTTGCGACCGTATCGCCAGTCACCCCCCGGCAGGTTTTGCCGTCATAGTTCAAAGATATTTTTTGGGCGGAATTTATTCGCAAGGTCGGCAGTTTGCTTAGCCTGTTCATTCATTCACCTCCGGTTTTGCCACTTCAAGGTTGGCTGTTGTATCCCGGTGAATGGTAAACCAGGAACCGCACCCATCCCGGTGAAACCACCATTCCTTTTGGATACCGGCCACACATTCATTCAGGTGGACGTATTCACACCAATTTGCGGGGGCAAGTCCTTCTTCGTCGGGCCTTGGTCCTTTTTCCACTCCGCCATAGCGGAACTCATAACCATTTCGTTTGCCGCAAATGGGGCATGTAATGGTGGATGCCATGGGTTTTCTCCCTTTTAAATTGAATATTGAATATTGAAGAATGAATATTTAAGGAATACTGTCGTTATTATCTTTGTTTCAACCGCTTGATATAACAGACTGATATAGCGGAATAAACGAATGCCTAAAGTGACCTAAATTGCCTAAAATGACTAAAATTAAGGAAACGCTGCGCTCTATCTTTTTTATAAAATTGATCGTTCGACCCAGAGGCTCTCGACGGTCAGAATACCACAATTTTAGCTCATTTTAGTTCAATTTAAATTTTAGCTCATTTTCTCAATTAAAATTAAAACTTTCGTCATTCGTCATTCGTCATTCGACACTCGTCTAGTTATCCGGTGAATAGTTCACCAAAGCCGCCGTCTCCCCCATCAAGCGGTGTTGTTCATAACGTCGCAGATGAAAAGGTTTCAGCATATCGGGGCATTTCCCGCTTGCTAAAAATTGGGCCATATATTTTCCGGTGGCGGCACAGGATTTAAAACCAAAATACCCCCAGCCGCAGTTCATATAATAACCTTCAATCTGGTCATTCCCATCCATGATCGGCGCCATGTCGGGCGTCATGTCTGCCAGGCCGGCCCAATGACGCATGAATTTAACGCCTCTTAAGCACGGCAGCATCTCCGCCAAGGCTTGGGCCTGATGTTTGATGTAATAAGCCGTGGTTTGAGTCGTGTAATTGGGCCAGGGATCCATGTGAGCGCCGGTGGCGATTTCACCTTTGAGGGTCTGGTTGGCATAAACGTGATATGCACCGGATGAAATCACATGATTTAAAATCGGTTTCAGCGGCTGTGTGACCATGGACTGGATGGTCAAGACACTGATGGGCAGCTTGATACCCAGCATTTCATAGGAAATAGCAGCCGAATAACCACCGGCCGACAACAATACGCGCGGGGTATGAATTTTTCCCCGATCCGTATCTACAGAGACTATTTTACTGTTTTCAACCCCGATGCCGGCAACTGTGGTCTGCTGATGAATATCGACCCCGCCCTTTGAAGCACCTTTTGCCAGACCCCACACGACCGCATCATGGCGTAAAATTCCGCCCGGCGGATGATACATGGCGCCAAAAATCGGATAGGTGATGTCCTGCGATATGTTCAAGGCGGGCATCATCTCCCGGCATTGCTTGGCATCGATCAAATGACTTTCAACCCCGTGAAACTGGGCCGTCGCAACGTTCATACGCGCCGCATTCATTGCTGCTTCGCTGTGCAACAGATTCAGGTTTCCGCAATTAAAAAACATCAGATTGTAGTCCAGCTCTTTTGTCAGTATCGGCCAGAGTTTAAGGCCTTCCCTGTATAGCGGAACATTTTCCTGGGTTCGCTGGTTGGCGCGCACGATGGCCGTGTTGCGCCCCGCGCCGCCGAAACCGATAAAACGTTTTTCGAGAACCGCCACATCGGTGATGCCTTGGTCCCTGGCCAGAAAATAGGCCGTGGCCAAACCATGCAGACCACCGCCGATGATTACCGCATCATAGCTGGACTTGAGTCGGGGTTTTTTACCCCATAAAGGTTTATATCTGCCAAACATAACTTTCCTCTTTTATAGTCTTCCAGATAAAGTTATTGGGTTGAATAGGAAAATCAAGATCATTCATTCAGTTCATAATTATCGCTGAACAAAAAGTGTCCAATCTACAGGCAAATAGGGAAAATACAATTGTTTACAGTTACTTATCTATTCAACCAGAAAACAATCTACCCTGAAGCAATATCAGTACTTATGCAGTGAAAGAAATCGTGTCAAGAAAAAAATAAAAAAATGAAAGAAATCATTTCAAAATGGGTTGACAAATTGAAATTTATGATTGATATAGCTATAATTTCTATCAATATCGAGTTTAGCCTGACGCTGTATCCATTTTCAGATATGGCATGATTAGGACACCAATTTGCTGATTTAATGATGCTGTTTTGCCATAATTTATTTCATTTGATTAATATCCTTTCATTACGGCCCTTGTAGGAAAAGAATAAAAATGAATGACCAACGATCGCATCCGGCAATGAAAGGAATCGTCGAACAACGCCCGTCATTGACACCGAAAGCCCGAATCCTGGGAAACTATATACTTAAAAACCCCCGCAAAGCGGTCTTTATGACTACCAAGGAATTGGCTGAGACATGCCGCGTCAGCGAAGCCACCGTGGTTCGTTTTGTAAGCCAGCTGGGCTACAAAGGCTATGGGGCGTTTCAGCAGGCTTTAAGAGATTTTGTGGACACAGAACTTACGCTGCTGGATCGAACGGACTTGTCAGACATGCAAGGGCCGGGCACCGATCGCCTCAGGCGCGTGGTATTTGAAGAGATGGACAACCTAAAACACTTTTATGAAACCGTCGACTTGAATGTTCTGAACAGGGTCGTGGATTTTCTTGAAAATAGTCATTCCATCTATGTCATCGGCTCCCGTCTGTCTTACACCTTTGCTTACTATCTGGGTTGGTCGCTGACTAAGATTCGGCCGGATGTCCGTATACTGAAGGGCAGCGACAGCACATCGATCGACTGGTTGACCATTGCAGCACCTGAAAGCCTTGTGATCATCATCGCTACGACTCGATATCCCAATGAACTTATCCGTATGGGTAAAATGGTTCGCCGACTCGGTCTGACTTTAGTCGTCATTGCAGACAGCTCTTTGTGTCCGCTCGTGCATTTCGCCAATTTGTCGCTGATTGCAACTTCTAAAAACATTCCCTTTATTGGGAATCCAACGACGATTTCCTGCATCATCAATTACCTTGTTTTGGAACTGGCAAGCCGCAATGGTGGTCGGCTGAAACAACATCAGGAAAAACTGGAACAGGCTTACCTGGAAAATGATGTTCTGTTTAATCTGGATAGGGAAGAGTTCGGTTTTAAATGATTAAGTTTGGGGGCTTCGCCTCCTTTGGAATATTGGAACGCTGGAATATTGGAAAAATGGGCTTTGGGATATTGAAATGATGGATTAATGGCAAAATCGTCTTGACGAAAAAGAATAATGGGATAACATCCTTCAAAAACCCACTATTCCATTATTCCATTATTCCATGATCGAGGCAAAGAACTCAAATCTCAAAAAACACCCCATATTTTCCTTATATTCTAGAAATTACGAGGTGTTAAATTCATGGATGATTTTATTATTTTGAAACCGGGCGACACCGTGATCTATCATTTGTTCAAATCTGACTAAACCCGCTTAAGAGCGGTTCGCCTATTCTTTTGACAAAGGAGGCAAGAAATATGAGTGAATTATTGGAAAAAATGGCAGAGACTTTGATCGCTGGTAAAGTTGACGAAGTGACCGAACTCACACAGCAAGCCCTTGACGCAGATATATCATCAAAGGATATTTTGGAAAAGGGGCTGCTGGCCGGTATGGAAGTCGTGGGAAAACGATTTAAAGCCAATGACATGTTTATTCCGGAGGTATTGCGGTGTGCCAAATGTATGCACGGTGCCATGGAAATCTTAAGACCGTTGCTAGCCGAGACCGGTGTGGAAACTGCCGGCACGTTTGTGATCGGTACGGTAAAGGGCGATTTGCACGATATCGGCAAGAACCTGGTGGGCATGATGTTCGAGGGTGCCGGGTTTCAGGTAATTGACCTGGGCATCGATTTGGAGCCGGCGGCGTTCGTTGATGCGATAAAGCAACACAAAGCAAGTCTTTTTGGCATGTCAGCGCTTTTGACCACCACCATGCCGAAGATGGGCGAAACCATCAATGCCATTAACGAGGCCGGCATCAGAGACCAGGTTAAAATTATGATTGGCGGTGCTCCCGTAACAGCGGAGTTTGCAAAAGAGATAGGTGCCGATGCATATGCTTCCAATGCCGCCAGCGCTGTGGACAAGGGCAAAGAACTGCTTGGCCTGTAAATGATTGAATATTTTCGAATGAATATTGAATATCTTAGGAATTCTATCCATTTTAAATAAGGACGGAGCGAAGCCTCCGGCTCGTAGGGGATTTAGCGCCTACGCCTCGGAGAGCGACATCCATAAATATTCAATCGTCAATATTCAATATTAAATTCCAGTTCATCCGGGTTAGGTATTGCAATCAAATGATGATGCCCATAGCCGAGTCATTTTTTTGAAAACAACCGGAAAAAAGGAGATCACCCCATGTTAGAAAAAACAATGCTCATTAAAATGAATCAACAGGCTTACGGGACAGCCAGGTTCCAGATTCTTACCGGAAATCAAATTGAACAGATTTATTTTGCGGCTTTGGACGTTTTGGAGATTTCCGGGGCCCGGATATTTCACGAAGAGGCCCTGGAACTGTTCACCAACAGTGATGCTCTAGTGAGTGAGACCAATCGCGTGCGGATTCCGACCGCCATGGTAGAGCAGGCCTTAGGTAGTTGTCCTTCCAAATCCAATTTGACCGGTAGAAACGGCAAACGTTCGATCAAACTGCAAAAAAACGAAGTGGCTTTCGGAAGTGGTGCGGATGCCAGCTTCGTGTATGACCGCGAGTCGGGGGAGCGTCGAAAGTCTACTTTCGCAGATGTTGAAGCCGCAGCCAAAATTGTGGATTACCTGCCCAGGCTTGATTTTTGTATGTCCCACGGACTGGTGTCGGACGCTCCCAATGCCAAAACCTATGACCGGCATCAGTTCTTGGCCATGGTCAAAAACTGCACCAAGCCCCTGGTCGTCACCAGTGTCGATGGTGACGGGTTGAAGGATCAATGGGAGATGGCATGTCTCATACGAGGCGGTGAAAAGGAATTTCGCTTAAGCCCCCTCTTTGCAACTTATATCCGATCGGATTCACCGCTGATGAGCAACAAAGAAACTGTGGACAAACTCCTGTTTGCGACGGAAAAGGGGATACCCGCCATCTTTACGCCATGTGCGGTTTTAGGAGTTACGGCGCCGGCCACCATTGCCGGGGTGCTCGTGCAGACACTGGCGGATGCCCTGTTTACCGTGGTGTTGTGCTGCTTGAAAAAGCCCGGAATGCCTCTGCTCCTGGGAGGTATTCAAACCGTTATGGCTCAAGACAAAGAAACCATGTCATACGGATCACCCGAGCTTCACCTGACCTCGGCGGCAATGACCGAAATCTACAAATGGCTGGGGCTGTTGAGTGCCTCAGCGGGCGGATGCACGGACGCCAAGGTTGTGGACGAACAGGCGGCCTCGGAATCGGTGATGAGTATATACAACAACTTGATGGCAGGTACCAATCTGATCCACCAGATCGGCTGCCTCGACGGCGGTCTGACCGGATCACTTGGGAGTCTGGTCATGTGTGACGAAATCATCGCCATGATCAAACAGATTGGTAAAGGCATTCAGGTGACGGACGAAACCCTGGCGCTGGACATTCTCAAAGAAGTGGGGCCGGGTGGTGAATTCCTGAGTCATGATCACACCTATGATCACTGGAAGGAATGGTTTCGGCCGACCATCATCGATCGATCCAATTTTGAAAGCTGGTCGGATTCGGGCAGCAAAACTTACAATGATCGGCTCGAACCAGAGGTAGATCGCATCCTGGAGTCACATTCACCGGAGCCATTGGATGAAAACATAGTTCAGGAGATGAAAAAAATCATCAACCTGGCAGACAATAAGGAGGTTTGATGATGAGCACCCGAACGAATCAGACGGTCAATCAGACAGCCCAGTTTTCCATTTTATCCCAAAACCAGAAGCAAAGAATTTTTGAAGGAATGATTGAAACCCTTCGCAATACGGGGGTTCACCTTCACCATGAACACGCCCGCAAGCTGCTCGAAGAACACGGGGCCCTGGTTGATGGTGTGTCCGTAAAGATTCCGCAAAATCTTGTGCTGGATGCTCTGGCAACTGTTCCGCCGGTGACCGTCGTCCAAAGCTGGGACGGCAGCCGCAAGACCCTTATCGAAAAAAACCAGGTCCTTTTTGGTCCCGGACCCACACCCCCTAATTTTACGGATCCCCATACCCTGGAACGACGTAAATATGTCAGAACAGACGCTGCCATGGTGGCTCGAATCTGCCAGGCCCTTCCCAACATCGGGTTCGTACAGTCGCTGGGCACCATCAGCGATGTGACGGTCTCGCTGGCGGATGTCTACGAATTTGCGGAAATGGTCCAGAATACGACCAAACCCATTTTATCCTGGGCTTTTACCCGGAACACCTGCAGTGACATTCATCAGATTGCCATGGCAATGGCCGGCGGCGAAGACGCGTTTAAGCAATGCCCGAATTATGTATTTTACGGTGAACCGATTTCACCGCTGCTCAGTGACTTTCATGCCATGGACAAGGCCATGTACTGCGCGGAGCATGGGATTCCTCAAGTCTACACACCCTGCTGCATCGGCGGCGGTACGGTTCCGGCCACTCACGCCGGACAGCTGGTCTGTGCGCTCTCCGAGTCCATGCTCGGTGTCGTGGTCGCCCAGCTTATCAACCCCGGCACCTGTGTTATTATGGGCGGCGTCCAGTCCATCATGGATATGCAATACTCGGTCTACGCCTATGGAGCGCCGGAGCTGAGCCTCTTGAGCGCAGCCCTCACGGAAATGGCACGATTTGTAGGTCTGCCCATGTTTTCCACCGCCGGCTGTACCGACACCAAAATCCTGGATACTCAGGGTGCCATCGAAGCCGCCACCTCTGTGCATTCAGCCATGCTTAGCGGAGCAAATTTCATCCACGATGTCGGATACTTCGAATCCGGCATGACCGGCTCCGTTCTCCAGCTTGTTATGGCGGATGAGCAGATCGGGATGAGCCACGTAGTGGCCAGGGGAATTGATATCAATGAAGAGACCCTGGCGGTGGATGAAATTTGCAGCGCGGGACCGGGGGGAAACTATTCAGATACCGACCATACGAAAAAGTTTGCCGCCTCCCATTGGCAGCCGACACTCATGGACCGACAGGGTTACGAGGATTGGGCTGCCCAGGGCAAAACGAGGATGAAAGACCGTGTTATCGAAAAGACCCGTAACATCATCGCTAATTTTGAGGGACCCATATCAAAAGTACCGCAAGACACAAAGAAGCAAATCGCCGATATCCTACAGGCGGCAGAAATCCGCGAGGCCAAAAAGGCTGAGACGGGAGATAGATAAAACTGAATATTGACGATTGAAGATTTGTGGTATCGCTTCGCTCTGTCTTTTCTATTAAAGATGAACTATTTCGTTGTTGTAGCGACCCTTTTCTGTCAATGAGCCGTCCGGATCGCTGCAATAACCGGACGGCTCGAATCTTTTAAGCGTTTCAATCGCAGGGCAACTCAAGACCTTCGATACAATAGGCCCTTATCGGGGTTTATCTGACAACATGTCGTAAAGAACCTAAGGCTTCGGTGTTCAGCTTTCAGCAATTAGAAAATTTCAAATAACAAATCACAAGCACCAAATGGTTCGACAAGCCGTTCGACAGGCTTACGATCCTGAGCAAAGTCGAAGGACTCACCACCCTGAGCCAAGTCGAAGGGCAAATCACAATGACCGAAATTCAAAATCCCAAACAATTGGCGTTTGAACTTGTTTGGGATTTGGATATTGTAATTTATTTGTAATTTGGTGCTTGTAATTTGTTATTTCTGGTTTATCCAGGTTAGGATGTCATGAACCCGAAACTGTTCGCAAATCACCCATCCGGAGAAGAACAACTATGCCCCAGCTACTGATGAAACCGTCATGCAAGCGCTGCGCAGAGGTGGTTATGACATCGAAGGGCCCTGCAACGGACAGGGAATTTGCGGAAAGTGCAGAGTCCGCGTGGAAAATCCTGCCGACGTGCCGCAAACACCCCATCGCCGTATTTCTGAGAATGAGGCCCGGGAAAAGGGGATTCGCCTGGCATGCCGTCTGATTCCCCGGGCTGACATCACCGTGCACATGCCGGATGATTTTTCTGTGGATGCCCGCATCCTCGAAGGAGAACATTTGGGTGGAATCGAACTGAAACCCGCGGCAGTTGTTGTCTCAAGAAAAAACGCTTATTGGATGCAATACGCCGGCGAGGATTCGGAAGTCATTTTACCAAAATGGGGGTCCCAATTCTCTCCCAAAGGACTGGCCATTGATGTCGGCACCACAACGCTGGTAGTTACCCTGTTTTGCCTGGTTAGCGGTAAGGAATTATCCACTGCTTCCAGCATCAATCCCCAGACGAAATTTGGACATGATGTCTTAAGCCGCATTCAAAAAGGCTCGACCGAAGAAGGGCTGGCCGAAGTGGCCGGTGTCGTCCGCAACGAGCTAAACCGCCTGATTCAGGCCGCCTGTAAAAGATCAAATGCCGTGGTGGATGAGGTCCTGGACGTAGTCATCGGCGGTAATACGACCATGCTGACGCTTGTCGCCGCCATAAATCCGGAACCCCTCGGCCGCCTGCCTTTCACCGTAGACATCAAGGGAGGTGCTTCCTACGCCGCAACGGATTTCGGTTTTGACATTAATCCGGCTGCCAGGGTTTATGTGCCACCTATCGTGCATGCGTTTATCGGGTCGGATATTACCGCCGGTGTTCTTGCCTGTGGCTGTCTTGAAAAGAAAAAACCCGCGCTGTTTGTTGATGTCGGGACCAATGGCGAGATGGGGATTAATAACAACGGCCGGTTCATCGTGGCCTCGACGGCTGCCGGACCGGCTTTCGAAGGCATGGGGGTATCCAGTGGAATCCGTGCCGTTCCGGGAGCTGTGGAAGCAGCTTATTTTGACGGAGAAACAATCGACATCAAAACGATTGACGCGCAACCGGCCAGAGGAATTTGCGGCAGTGGTATCATTGACGTAGCGTCATCCCTGCTCAAGGCGGGGATCGTGGATTCCAGCGGAAGAATGAAAACGCCTGAGCAAAAAGACGGCCTTCAAGTGGACGTCGCCGAACGTTTACTGCTCATTGAGGATCAGCCGGTGTTTAACATTGCAGATGGCGTATTCTTCACCCAGGCCGACATCCGCCAGGTGCAGTTGGCTAAAGGAGCCATTCGCACGGGGATCGACATGTTGATGTCGGAGGCAAATGTAACAGCGGAAGACCTTGAAGACATCACCCTGGCAGGAGCTTTCGGCTATCACCTGCGGCCCGACAGTCTGGCGACCATCGGGTTGATTCCGCAAAATTTTTCCCGCAAAGTCCGTTTTGCCGGAAACACGTCCAAAACCGGTTGTGCCATGATGCTGATCAACGCCCCTTTGAGGGGATACCTCGAAAAACAGGTGATA
>CALZJV010000098.1 GCA_945787595.1 uncultured Desulfobacterales bacterium
GTAAATTTCAGACATGCCCTCAAGAATACACTGGTGCCGGTGATGACCATCACCGGCCTGCAGATTGGCGGGCTCATCGCTTTTGCCATTATTACAGAAACGGTTTTTCAATGGCCCGGCATGGGTTTGCTGTTTATTCAGGCCATCAATTTTGTGGATATTCCGGTTATGTCCGCCTATCTGATGCTGGTGGCCTTTTTCTTTGTGCTGATCAATCTGATTGTAGACCTGCTCTATTATGTGGTTGACCCGCGGCTGCGCGTCGAGCGTACGGTGGGCGAGGGCAGTGTTTAGGAGCAGCAGTGTCAGTGGAAACAGTGATCGGTCGGCAATAGACAGAAAACTATAAATACACTCCACTCCCGATGGTTGCGGTTTATCCGGGCTGGGGGGAATTGTCAATGGTTAAAGTATTAGCGCATAGCATGGACGGGCTGAAAAGGGCCCTAGACAGTGATATCTTTTACAGTTTTACCCGTTCGCCGGTGGTGGTGGCGGCGGCCATTGTAGCGGTTGTGTATATTTCGGCTTCCCTGATGGCACCCTGGGTTGCCCCGCATCTGGTGTTTGATGTTAAAACCTTGAACCTCATGGATGCCTTTACTCCCCCGGCCTGGTATGCGGACGGCAAAATGTCTTTTTTGCTGGGCACCGACGACCAGGGACGGGACATTCTTTCCACGATTCTGTTCGGTTCCCGGGTCTCTTTGCTGGTAGGATTTGCCTCTATTTTGTTGTCTATGGTCATGGGTGTGAGCCTGGGGTTGGTCAGCGGATACGTGGGCGGACGCGTGGACAGTTTTATCATGCGGGTGGCCGATATCCAGCTGGCCTTTCCGGCCATCCTTATTGCGCTGCTCTTTAATGGCCTGGCGCGCGGTTTTCTGCCGCAAGGAATGCATGAGGAAGCGGCCCTCTATGTTTTGGTGATGGCCATCGGCCTGGCCCGCTGGGTCCAATTTGCACGTACGGTTAGAAGTTCCACCATGGTTGAAAAAAACAAGGAATACGTCAAGGCCGCGCGGGTCATCGGGCGCCACCCGGCGGCCATTATGATACAGCACGTGCTGCCCAATGTGAGCGGGCCGGTGTTGGTGATTGCCACCATCAGCCTGGCCATTGCCATTATCCTGGAAGCGACTTTATCCTTCCTGGGTGTGGGTGTGCCGGCCACACAGCCCTCCCTGGGTACGTTGATTCGTATCGGCAACAACTATTTGCTGTCGGGTGAATGGTGGATGACCTTATTTCCCAGTGCCGGCTTGATCATTCTGGTGCTCTCCATCAATTTACTGGGCGATTGGTTGCGTGACGCCCTTAATCCCAAATTACGTTAACGAGATATGATGCCTGGAAATTCCCGATCACCGCTGCTTGAAGTTAAGAATCTCAAAATTGAGTTTCCAACCCGCCGCGGAACCCTGGTGGCGGTGGATGATATCTCGCTGCATATCGACGCCGGCGAAGTGCTGGGGGTGGTGGGCGAGTCCGGTGCGGGGAAATCCCTTACCGGCATGTCGATCATCGGTCTGCTGGAACCTCCCGGCCGGATTGCCGCCGGTCAAATTTTTTTGGAAGGACGCCGGATCGACAATTTGTCCTATGAGATGATGCGTAAAATTCGCGGTAAGGATATCGGCGCCATTTTTCAGGACCCCTTGACCAGCCTGAATCCCCTGTTCCAGGTAGGTGACCAATTGGTGGAGACTATCCGCACCCATCTGGATCTGACCGAGGCCCAAGCGCGCAAGCGAGCTATCGACCTTTTTAAGGAAGTGGGGATTCCGTCGGCCGAGGAACGAATCGACCATTACCCCCACCAGTTTTCCGGCGGCATGCGCCAACGGGTGGTGATTGCATTGGCCCTGTGTGCCGAGCCCCGACTCATCATTGCGGATGAGCCCACCACGGCGCTGGACGTTTCCATTCAGGCCCAGATTATTGAGCTGCTGAAACGGCTCTGTCGGGAACATAATAACGCCGTCATGCTGATCACCCACGACATGGGCGTGATCGCCGAAACCGCCGACCGGGTAGCCGTCATGTATGCGGGTCGGATTGCTGAAATAGGTTCAGCCGAAAATGTCATCTTACGGGCCAGCCATCCCTATACCCATGGTCTGATGAATTCGATACCTG
The DNA here is from genome assembly GCA_945787595.1 of uncultured Desulfobacterales bacterium. The sequence continues at coordinate 2,140 of CALZJV010000098.1, forward strand.
CCATCGGGCACGATGTGGAAGCTCTGGTTCAGATTGATGGGGCCATGCCCAGATTGACGGAGATACCGCCCGGGTGTTCATTCAATCCCCGATGCCCCAAATCTTTTGAGCGCTGCCTTGCTGAAAGACCCGACCTGATGGCGGTGGGGAAATCTCAAGTGGCATGCTGGCTTTTTGATCATGATCAAAAGGAGGTGGCCGTCGGTGAATGATTTGACCGGTCAAACCCTGGTAGAAGTTAATGATCTGGAACGTTATTTCGATGTTTCACCCCCGCTTCTAAATCGTGTGATTGAACGAACCGGCAAGATTTATGTGAAAGCCGTTGACGGGATTGATTTTGAAATCAATCGCGGTGAAACCTTCTCGCTGGTTGGCGAATCCGGCTGTGGCAAGTCCACGGTGGGACATCTCCTGGTGGGCCTGTATGCACCGACCCGCGGCAAGATTCGCTTTGAAGGGGTGCCGCTGGGCGGTGAAAACGAACGGCGTAAAAATATCGATATCCAGTCACGCATGCAAATGATTTTTCAGGATCCTTACGCCTCTCTAAACCCCCGCTGGCGCGTTTCAAAAATTATCTCCGAGCCGATGCGCATCCACAAGCATACCGATGATAAATCTCGGTTTCAAGCCGTGGTTCATGAGTTGCTCACCCAGGTGGGATTGGCGCCCGAGGACGGCGAAAAATACCCCCACGAATTTTCAGGCGGTCAGCGGCAGCGCATTTCCATTGCTCGGGCATTGGCCGGGAAACCGGAGTTTATCGTTTGCGACGAGCCTACATCGGCTCTCGATGTTTCGGTCCAGGCCCAGATCTTAAACCTGATGAAAGACCTGCAGCGACGTCTGGGCTTAACCTACCTTTTTATCAGCCACGATCTGGCCGTGGTATATCACATCTCCACATCGGTGGGTGTCATGTATTTGGGACGTTTGGTGGAATGGAGCGATAAAAAAACTCTTTTTAACGCTCCCCGGCATCCCTACACGCGCATGCTGCTGGATGCCATACCGGATCTTAGCATGACCGGGCGCCGGCGTATCCCGGTGGCCGGCGAGGTCCCCAGTCCCATCAATCCCCCATCCGGATGTGCCTTTCACCCACGATGCCCCTATACCCATTCACGCTGTAAAACGGAACGCCCCCATCTAATCGCGACCGGAAAAACACATGTGGCCTGCCATGCGGTTGAAGAAGACCGGATTTAGAATCTCATCTTGCCAGAAAACCTTTCAACCATCAAATTTGATTTAACCTATCTTTTCATATCCCATGATCTGGCCATGGTCCGTCACATGGCCGACAACGTCGGTGTGATGTATTGGGGCCGGCTCTGTGAAGTCGCCCCGGTGGACGATATCTTTGACAATCCCCTGCATCCCTATACCCGACTTCTGCTGGAAACCATACCGGACGTTGAAATGACCGGCTGCAGTCGGGCGCCGGTTGCGGGTGAAATACCAATCCAATAGACCCTCCGAGCGGCTGCACCTTCCATCCACGCTGCCCGCTGGTTGCGGACTATTGCCGCAAGGTGCGCCCCGATCTGGTGACCTTGGACAGCGGTCTCCAGGTTGCCTGCCATGCAGTCATTCAGGGACAGAACTGGCGACCTGAATCCGACCGATCAAAAAAGTCTAAGGGCTCACCAAAAAAAAACAGTATTTCTAGTTATCAACAAAGGCCAAACTAGAGGTCAAGATTGATTGGCAGTATATGTAGTGGCGGGGTTTATCCCCGCTTAAAATAGTAAGGTGTAGTTGCGCTGGCAGGGATAAACCTCGCCACTACGACTGTTGTATAGACTGAGTCGTTTTGAATAATAGTTATCACTTGGGCTTTCCGGATAACCAGGTAAGTATTAATCTTCCTAATTGTATAACCTTTATTGCATACTCCAATTCCGCCATCCCCGGGATTTTTCTTATAACCGATTGATATTAAATCACATATATATTAGTGCCATATAAAGCTTAATTTTTTGCATGAATTTTGCTATTAAGCATTACAATAAACTTTTTTATCAGCATGTTGGCGCGGATGATCACCATTATCGATTGGATGATGTCGCAGCATATATTCTTGTCTCAGATGTCGGCATGCACAGCAGAGCTTAGTGCTTCGATTCGCAAATACAGTAAGGTATGTTGCTCGAGTCATTCGTGATCGAATTTACGAATCGATGGACTTATTCAGCTTCGACTGCTGAAGGGAAATAACCTAAAATTTCAAGGGGGAAATTGAAATGTTAAAAAAAATTTTTCTGACTTTTTTTATAATAAGCATGGTGGCCCAGGTTAAATTAAGTTGGGGTGATACATATAACTTCAGGTTTACAAAATGGGGTATGACCCCGGCAGAAGTCATCTCCTCTGAAAAAATGGATCCAATTGAAAAAGATGAGAAGATGATTAAGTACAAAACTCAAATTTTAGATAAAAATGTTGAGTTACTTTATTTATTTGCCCAGAATAAATTAATCGGAGCATCATACCGGTTGGATGAAAACTATTTGAATTCCGAACGGTTTATACAAGCTTACACTCGGTTTAAAGAGGAACTGATAAAAAAATATGGGCCGCCGAACAAAGAAATTACCAATTGGGAAAATGACGCTTTTAAATCTGATCGCAGCAAATGGGGGATTGCCCTTAGTTTAGGGTATCTAGAATATTTTACATTTTGGGAAACCCCAGGTACCACCGTAAGTTGTGGCCTGAAAGAAAACAACTATTATGTGCTGTGTTCAGTAGAGTACTGGAGTGTGGAATTATCCAATTTATTGGACATAAAAAATAATGGGGATAAACTGGACCCATTTTAAAAGGGCACTCAGTGTTGAATGGATTCGGTTTTTAAGTTCTTTTTTGGACAGGATTTACAGGATTATTGGGATTTTTATCGCCTTCGGCGAGATACCCTTAGGCCGAAGGCCCTTCTATCTATATAATCCTGTTAATCCTGTCTGATATTCTTTTTTTCTATTACCCATTCCCCAAGCTTTGCGCTACAACGCTTCGACCCACTCAAGCCCCAGTTCCAGCAACTTGCCCCGTAAAGGCCTGCCGCTTGCGGGATCAAGGCCGAGGATCTCATAATACTGTTTCACAGCGCCATTAAACTCGTCTTCGGTAAAGATCTGCTCCCCGGCATTGGGTCCATCGGGTTTCAGATCAAACAGCCTTCTAGGCAGTTTGTCATCCTTGAGGGTAAAACCTTCCCGGCTATTGAATACGCGCGCCATTGCAATACTGCGTTCGCCGGCATTCATCAATTCCAGTAAGCTTGTATCCCAGCCGCTGACGGCATTGACACATCGGACCATTTGATTCACGGGCATGACGCTGCGAGGCGCATAGCCGAATACACACAACCCGAGCGCATCCAGAACCTTCCAGAACCGCTCCAGTATGATGGTGTTGCGGATCTTTGCCGGGCTGATTTCGGTGGCGGGCACCGGTTCATATATACCCAGGGGTTTAGCAGAGTTGAAAGAGAAGGATTGCGGATCCACCAAAGCCGGATCATGGACCGCATTCATATGGTCCGCTCCGTAGGTGCACACAGCATAACCGAGCCCGACACCGACTTTTACGCGCGGATCGTGCATGGCCGGCTCCATACCCTTGACCGACAGATGCAGCGGCTTGTCAGCAACCCCCCATTTTGCGGCCAGTCGGGCAGAGCCCTGGGCCAGATCATCGCCAAAGCCATCGCGATGGGCAATCATTTCCAGCAATTTCAACATGAGGTCGGCATCACCAAATCTCAACTCCAGTCCCCCGGTATCCGATTTCGAGATAATGCCCTCTTCATAACATTCGCAGGCAAAGGCAATCGTCATGCCGGCAGTGACGGTATCCATGCAATATCGGTTACAGATCTCGTTGCCTTTGGCGATAGCCTTCAAATTCGTGATGTTGAGGTTGCTTCCCAGGGCTGCGATGGTCTCATACTCGGGCCCTCCATAGCGCGAATCGATTCCGTATTTGGGGTCGTCGAGTGCGACCCCGCGTTTGCATTGAATCGGACAGGCATGGCATCCTTTACGTTTGTTCAAAAGGATTTCGTTGTAGGTGTCGCCGCCGATCAGGGCGGCATCGGCCAGGGCACTGCGGCGGAAGTTGTTCACAGGAAGCGCCCCTCCGGCCGACAAAATTTCCGGAAAGGCGGTAGTTCCGTATACATGCAGAGCCTCACCAGCCGGATTATTGCGGAAGGTCTTGGCATACTCTTTGGCGGTCTGGCGTAAATAATCAGGGTCGGCGAATTCGAGCTTTTGCGACCCCAGCGCTGCCACCGCCCGAACATTTTTAGACCCCATCAACGCTCCCATGCCGTTGCGCCCATTAAAGTTACTCAGATTGTTGGTAATGTTGGCGAAAAGGACGCCGTTCATGCCGGCCAGACCGGTCTGGGCAACCCTGATTTTCGAGCTTCCCATCTCATCGCGGATGGCATCTTCAACTGCACGCGCCCCCAGGGCCGCCAGTTCGGTGGCATCTTTCAGCTCTGCCTTACCCTCGTTGACCCATAAATAAACCGGTTTCTCAGACTTGCCTTGAAAGACAATGGTGTCAAATCCGGCCTTTTTGAGTTCCGGTCCGAAAAACCCTGCCGCCTCCGATTCCCCTGCCGCCCCGGTCAGCGGCGATTTGCCCACGGCGGCAAACCGGCAGGAGGCGGCCAGCGGAGACCCGGTCATGACTCCGGTGGCCAAAACCAGAATATTTTCCGCTGCGAAAGGATCAATTCCTGCGGGAACCTGCTTCAATAAATAGCGGTACCCGACACCGCGTCCGCCTAAGTAATTGCGATAAAAAGTTTCGTCATTATCTTCGACGTCAATTTTACGGTTTGTCAAATCAACATGCAGTGTTTTTCCGGTATATCCATAAGGCATAATCGTCAGTCTCCCTCCAAGCTTGAAGATTAGAATAGCTTTTTAGATTACTATAACTCTATAATTATATAAAAAAAGATAAAATAATGTGTCAACCCTTTTTTTGAATATTGAGTATAGGTGTCAGTCAGGAATTAAAAGGCAAAATTTGTTTAGAATTTGAAAAGTCAGATATTAATTCAGATTAGAAATGGGTCTTGCAATATCAGCTGCTTTGCTCACAATAAGACAATGTTTAACAAAATTAAATTCAATATGTTATAAATTCCGCTTACAAATCCTTATTTGGTGTACCTTTATATCTTTTAGGAATTCGTTTTGTTATTCAACAAAAAATGCGGATAGTTGGGGAGTATATTTCTAAAGCTCGCCCTACCAGGTGGTTCGCGCCGGATATCTTCGAATTGCCTCATCAGGAGTAAGAATAGTCATCCCGTGAACGATGGCTTGGCATACAATCATCCGGTCAAATGGATCTTTATGATAATCGGGTAGTTTTACCAAGTGTAAGGCGGCATCTTCTTCAAGTGAAAGATTTTCAATTTTATGTAATTTCCGCTGGGTAGGTATAAACTCTTCGGGGGGTTTTGGAAGGGGTAAGCGTCCCAGGGTATATTTGACTACGATCTCCCAGGAAGATACGCTGCTGAGAAAAACCTCGTTAAGGGGCTCGACAAAAAGCTCCCGAGCGCTCGAAGACAATTTTTGTTCAGCAGTAATAATCCACAAAAAAGTACAAGTATCTAACAGTATCCTCAAGAATTCTCTCCGTAAAATGGTTTGACAAATTCATCCGGCAAAGGTTCGAAAAAGGCGGGCGGGACTTCAAACATGCCTTTCGCCAGTCCTATAGGGCGTTTAGATTCGTGTTTTTTCGGAACTGGACGTATTTCGGCAATGGGAACATTGCGTTTGCAAAGAAGGATTGTCTCCCCTTTGGATAAAAGTTTCAGATACTTAGAAAGATGTGTTTTGGCTTCATGAATATTTAATCTAATCATGGTTCGAAATTAGATCATATAGTAAACTAAGTCAAGCATTTTTTCGGGTTTTTTGGAAATGAAAGATAATTTACACAGTGTCGCTGTTCACAAACAAAGGCATTGGGGTTTATTTTTTTTAGTCTCTCCAATTGAACGTTGATGCGCTTTGCCATAAATTCATACATAAAAGGCCGTTATGGTGCCATTTTGATTATGGTGCGGCCTAAATGTTTTCCTTTCAGCATCAATTCAATTTTGCTTTCCAGCTCGTCGAAAGACGCCTCTGTCGTCAAGGTTTGCAGCCAATCAATTTTCCATTCTGACGCTATTTTTTGCCAGATTTTTTGCCTGAGCGGCATAGGACAATTCTGAGAATCAATGCCGATTAGCCTTACACCACGCAGAATGAATGGGAAGACGTTCAATGGCAGCTCCGGCGAAGCCACATTACCGCAGCAGGTGACCGCAGCACCGTTTTTGGCTGATTTTATTGTTGTTGCTAAAATATCGCCACCGACTGTGTCGATGCCGCCTGCCCATTTTCCTTTCAATATGGGACGTCCGCTCGTATCGGTCGCTTCGTCAATACTGATGACCTCTTTAGCACCGATCTCTTTCAAATAGTCAGTTTCATCCACCACCCCATTTACCGCAGTTACTGAATAGCCAAGCATGGATAAAATGGATACCGTGATGCTCCCCACCCCGCCGGTGGCCCCGGACACCAAAACATCTCCGTCGTCCGGCGCCACTCCGTTCTCAACCATATGCCAGACTGATAGAGCAGCTGTGAAGCCTGCTGTGCCGTATACCATAGCATCTCTGGTCGCAAGGCCGTCCGGTTGCGGCACAACCCATCCGGCAGGGATCCGGATGTACTGTCCAAAACCACCGGCAGTGTTCATTCCCAAGTCATAAGAGGTCACGATAACTTTGTCACCGGGTTTAAAGTCTTCACTCGTACTGTCGGCGACTATTCCGGCAGCATCGATTCCGGGTGTGTGGGGATAATTGCGTGTGACGCCCCTGTTTCCGGTGGCAGACAGAACGTCTTTGTAATTCAGTGAAGAATAGAGGACCTCAACGAGCACATCGCCTTCGGGCAAATCATCGACTTTTTTCTTCTCAATAGATCGAACGAAATGATTATCCTTGGTTTCTGTAACAACTAGCGCTTTAAATTCACTCGGCAGTGTCATTTTTAAACTCCCTTCTAGGTGCTTAAAATTTATAATTGTGCATTTTGTGGCAAAAAAATTTTATTACGTTATTTTCCCTATCTTAAAAAGATTGAATATTTTCGATTGAAAACTGAATATTTAAGGTCCGCCTCTTTCCGAGCTGTAGGCTCTACGAGCCGGAGGCGGGGACGGAGTCGAGCCGCAAACCGGGGAATCGATTTTAGGAGGATCTATCAAGAAATAAATAATTCAAGATATCAATCCGGTGCAGCAAACCTATCGCATTTTTTATAACTTGTGTCAAATCGTAGATCCGAAGAAGGAGGGGGCAGGATAATGAAAAGGGTAAGTCCATTAAGCTGGGATTAGATTTCGATCTACGAAAGGGCCCGGCAGGCGATTTTTTCAGAATTGCAGCTGTTAAACTGTCCCCCGCCTGCGTATTTCCATGCAATCCATGTCTGGTTCAGATCGAAAAATGTTCTGATTAAACCAGCTATCGGTACATCTTATTGTGTTTTGCACTGATCATGTATTCCTTTTCGAAGAATTCTTGTTCTTATTTCAACATGGCAACTAGTGGAAGGATAGAAGACTTGATCAAGTCTATGGATTTTAGTCTATTTGAGATTATATGATTGGATCGGTGCCTTCATGTAATAAATTGAATACACAACCTATAGTGGCTAAATTATTTTCTATTTATACGATCGAGATGACTATATAAGGCAGGAAATATATACACATAATAGGTGGCCTGAACATCCATAACACCTATTCTCTTAATATATCCAATTCGGTCGATCCTCGACATATTCTCCGACTTTCATGCGAATCCAATCTTCTAAACCATTCTCAATGTAAAATTTTGGATAAAGCAAATTATCATCATGAGCAACGGTTCCAATTTTTCTGGCATGTTCAGAAAGAGTTGTATAGGGGTAAATTCGTAAACCAATGGTCACCTTTACTGCATTCAGGCTGAGTGAATCGACAAATTCAAGGCTTTCTATAACGGTTTGCTTGGTTTCCCCCGGACTACCAAAAAGAAGAAATCCCATGCGTCCAATGCCATATGATTTTAACAAATCCGAAATGTAACGAACGTTGTCGATGCCGAACCTTTTATTCATGTTTTTCAGAATGGTATCCGAACCACTCTCAAATCCAAGGCTGACTTCAACACAGCCTGAGTCGGCCATTTTTGACACAAGCTCCTCGTCAATTTTCCAGGGGTAGATAATCCCTCTCCACTTTATCTTCAGACCTGACTCAATAATTTTATCACAAAGTGATTTGGCATAACTGGGCGGGAGGTTGAACGTATTGTCTACGAAAAAGAAATGATCGAAACCAGAGGAGTTGTAAGACTTCATGGCATCCACTATAGAATCGATGCTGCGCTTACGGATAATCTTCCCTTCAATGGTTGGCGTAGAACAATAACTGCAATCCATTGGACACCCTCTCCGGGTTTGTATGGGAAGCCATATGACTTGATCACTTACGTTTTCTAATGTCCATAAATGTTTTTTTGGTTCGGGAAGAAGAAGGTTATCGATGCGCATCTCGACTTTTTGCGGGTTTTTGATGCCCTGTGTATGATCATATATTCCATCAATGGCTGAAAGTTTCTGGTTTTTCTGTAACGCATCCAGCAGCTGAACAAATGACCTTTCACCTTCCCCATGTATACCTATATCGACATCAAGGTATTCCAAAGCGTAAAATGGAAAAATACTATAGCCCGCACCGCCAAGAACAATCTTGGCATCCGTGTGAGACCGACATGTTTCAACGATAGCTTTTACGGGTTCAAGAAGAAATCTATTCCCAGATGAAACCTGATCATCAATGTTCCGAACCGATATCCCGATGACATCCGGAGCTGCTTCTCGAATCGAACCAATTAACACATTCAGCGCGTCTGGTTTTGCCATCAGGTTAATCTGACTGACTTCATGACCGGCATCTTCAGCTGCTTTAGCAACACATGCCATCCCCAAAGGAAGCACCGGCATATTGATCATTTCTGTGTTGGCTGAAACCAATAGAATTTTCATTATCTGCGCTCCTATTGTTGCTAAGATAGCAATTCAATATTCATTCCAGGTTCGACCATAAGTGCATGGCAGCATATGCCCGCCATGGTTTCCAGGATACTGCCATGTCTTTAAGCAGTTTTTCAGGTACTGGTTCTCCATTAGAAGAAACAGCCTTTAGCAGGCCAAGATCTGAATAAGGAAATGCATCAGGGCTTTTTACGGTCCTCATAATAATATACTGGGCAGTCCATTCGCCAATTCCTTTTATTTGCAACAATGCCTTATTGAGGTCAGCAGGATCAGAAAAAGGCTTAAAAATAACGCTACCATCAAGAACCGCTTTTGAAAGCTGCTGAATAGTTGAAATCCTGGTTTTTGTAAGGCCAACACCTTCAAGATCCGATATAGCCAGAATTTCAGGGCCGGGGAACACATTTGTCAGGCCGAATTTATTCGGTATATTAAGTTTTTTCCCATACTTTGAAGCAATCCTGCCAATAATGGTTGTGGCTCCTTTTACAGACACCTGTTGTCCGACAATTGCTCTGATACAAAGCTCAAAAGAATTAAATGATCCTGGAACCCTGATCCCAGGGTTTCGTCTTACCAATTTACTGAGAAACTTGTCCTTGATTAAACATTTATCGATATTTTTTACAGGCGCATTCAGATCAAAAATGCTTTTCACGATTTCCGTAATATAAAACAGCTTCTTTATATCAGGAAATTCTACTTCCAGGTCTACTGTATTCTCTTTGTTTTTACAGGATACGGTGATAAATCCTGTCATACTATCAAGTTCTATGCTTCTGCTGTAAATATCGTCGCTGACAAATTCAACCCCCTGTATTGCTCTCATTTTCAGGAAACCGGTTATCTGTCTAAAATTAAACGGCGGATGAGAAGAAAGATGCAAAATATGGGGTTTAGATGTGGCTTTTTTACCTTTCCGCAGTGCTGATGGGGGTTTATTATAAATCTTTTTCAATTGATAGTTGAAATTGCTGATACTTTTATACCCTGAAGCAATTGCAACTTCTGCCATGGAAAGACTGGTTTCGGTTATGAGCTTTTTTGCAAACAGCAGTCTTACTGTATTGATAACGGATGAAAGGGTGGTTCCCAGGTGCTTTTTGAATAGCCTTCTAAGATGTTCGCCGGATATGCCGAGTTTATTCCCTAGTATTTCAAGATCGTAATTTTTTTCAATATTCTGGTTTATGAGCTTCAACGCCCGCAGGATAACGGCAGAAGTTCCCATCCATGCTGCCGTACCTGGTGTGCACTCTGGTCGGCATCTCAAACATGGTCTGAAACCTGCGTCAAGGGCAGCTCCTGCGCTTTTGTAAAATTCCATATTTGAAAACTTGGGTGTTTTTGCAGGACAGACCGGCCGACAGAATATTCCGGTGGTTTTTACAGCGATAAAAATAAGACCGTCAAATGCCGCAACTTCTGATAATACAGTGTTTTGATATGCTTTTTCTGACATTTTCATATGCTTATAATTTATCCTCTATTTAAATCATATATCACATCTTGATGTTATCGCGCTGCAATTTATAGGGTCGCAAGAATATGAGTGCTACCGTTGAAGATATCCAGGATTTCGAACGGATAGTCCAGCAACGCGCCCAGGGAATGGATCCTATATTTTTCAAGGCGCCTGTTCTATTGCTGGCTCACGTGCCTGTAGAAGACTCCTTTGGTCGAGATGATGCCACCTATGCGGCCTACAACATCATACTGGCTTCACAGCGGATGGGGTTGGGCAATTGCTTGATCGGCTATTTTGTAAAGATCCGGGTCCAGAGGGCCCGGCTTTGGTCCACCCCTGAGGGGTGATATGGGTGATTACATTTGCCAGCAGTGTTCAGGTGTCGGGTATCAGGTGTCAGCAACCGAAGTCGACCCGCTGTGTCGGTGTCGCTCATTAAATGGGCTTTCTTTCACCGGTGTCGATCTTCAGTTGCAACCAAATCAGTT
>CALZJV010000099.1 GCA_945787595.1 uncultured Desulfobacterales bacterium
TTTTTTGTTCAATTTCTCATCATAGGTTTCTTTGCAAACAGTCTGTTGCCCCAGGCGTGTTTTTGTGGGGAGGCTTGTCTGCATGGTCTTCAAGGTACAGCAAAGGCAAGGCTAAGTTTTCTATTTCATACTCGTTGTTCAGGTACTCAGTGTAAAAGCTGTAATTTGGAGGATGTACAAACCCTTAAGGCGTCAAACGCTGCCCATTCGACGGAACAATTAAAAACACTTGATACACCATTCATTTTATCTAATTTTTCGAATTACCAGTTCAACATCAATTTAATAACGATTTTTTTCTCCCGCCTTAATAAATACGTAAAAGTTCAATCTTCACCGACTTATCTGCGAAATCTCTCTCTTCTTTTATGATCCATTTTTAGATAAAACCTGCACATTATCATGTTTGAACAGTCTCTATTTTGGAACCATCTGTTATCCTCTTCAGAATTTGGTACCAATTATTGAAGATGTAAAAGACAAATGATGCAATACACTGCCTACAGATTGGGTGAGTATAAAATCATTGAGGATGAGCACGGTGATTTATGGTGGGAGACCCATATTGGCTTAGGTTCTTCGAAAAGTGGAAAGTGCTTCATAAATGGAGATATTCTGTTCATAAAACCGAGCGATAGCATGGGGCCGGGATTTTTAAAAGGAGAGTTTCTTGATCATCTCAACAAACTGCCGAAATGGGAAAAAACCAAATACTACTGCGCAAGCTACAAAATTCATGGATGTAAGTCCGGCAGAATAAAACCACTTTTTGATGGATTGGACAGTCAGTTGCAAGACGAGGTTATTATCGAAAAAAATGGATCAACTCAAAGAGAGATTGCTAAAACAGAAGATAAATCGGTTATCCGATTCAATTTCAAATGAATCTTCCGGAGGTATTGTTTAATATGGATAACACTCAATTTATAAAAGTTTGGGACATTGCCATTCGTGTTTTTCACTGGACCTTGGTTGGATGTTACGCACTTGCCTTCATAAGTTCGGAAAATATCCGAAAGTTACATGTTTTTTTCGGTTACAGCGTGCTGTTCCTTGTTTTGTTTCGTATTCTGTATGGTTTTGTGGGCTCAAAGTACGCCCGTTTTTCTGATTTTTTATATCGCCCGGCTCAAATAGCGGATTATCTGAAAGGATTATTGATCGGGAGACCCAAACACTATATCGGTCACAATCCTGCCGGGGGGGTTATGATCGTTATTCTGCTGTTGAGTTTGTTGTCCCTCACCCTCACCGGCCTAAAAGCCTATTGGGTGAAAGGACACGGACCTTTGGCCAAACATGAAATCTCATTTATGTCTAAAGCGTTTGCCGATAGCGATGATAAAGACAATCATGATGAACACGACAGTCGGAAACGGCGCAGCCAAAAAAATCATAAGGTTGAGAAAAATGAGAAAGATGAATTTTGGGAAGAGGTTCATGAGACCATCGCCTATTTTACCCTCTTTTTTGTATCGATTCATATCTTGGGAGTTTTGATATCGAGTCTCGTACACAGGGAAAATTTGATCAAAGCAATGATTACCGGACGTAAGCGGCTTATCTGATTGAACGGAGGTTGACCATGAAAAATTGTGCCAGATATATCATATGTGCAATATCGCTTTTTTTGACACTCAGTTTAATTTTTGATGCTTTTGCCGATGATGATCGTTACAGAAAAAGACACCGGCATCGAGGCGGATCTGAAAAAAATGATGATGATAATGACGACAATGATCGTAACGACTATCTGAAACCAGTGACCAACCAGACATATAAAGAAAAATGTGGTGAGTGCCATTTTGCATATCAGCCAGAGTTGTTGCCGTCCGCTTCATGGCTGAAAATTTTGAATCAACTCGATGACCATTTCGGAGAGGAAATTGAGGCAGATCCGGATGCGATAAAAACCATTTCAGATTATCTTAAAACGAATGGAGCGGAAAACTCTTCAGTCAAGCGATCGAAAAAAATCATGAGAAGTTTGGGAAACCAGGTGCCCATGCGTATTTCTGATATCCCTTATATCCGTGAAAAGCACCATGAATTGGACCCAGCGATCTTTAAACGCGAGTCCGTTGGGTCGTTGGCGAACTGTACAGCCTGTCACATAACCGCCGAGAAAGGGATTTATGATGATGACGACGTTAAGATTCCTAAGTGATGGCCCTTTAATAATTGATTTAAGCTGCGCAGGGACATGTTTCCGGCGCCGACATAACCCATTGAGAACATTGGAGAGGACAAACAGATGAAAGATTCTTTACGCACAGGCATTTCTTTCGGGCTGACATCAGCAGTCATCACGACCCTCGGTCTGATGGTCGGTCTGCACTCAGGAACACATTCAAAGATTGTGGTCCTTGCCGGAATTCTGACGATCGCTATTGCCGACGCTTTTTCAGATGCCCTGGGTATCCACGTTTCAGAGGAAGCTGAAAACAAACATACAATCAAGCAAATATGGGCAGCCACGATTTCGACCTTTTTGGCGAAGTTTCTATTTGCGATGACCTTCGTAGTGCCGGTGATTTTATTCACTCTATCCACTGCAATTGTTATTAGTTTGATATGGGGGTTGTCAATTCTTTCGCTACTGAGCTACTTTATCGCAAAATCCCAGAGTGAACCAGCTTGGAAAATTGTTGGGGAACACCTCATGATCGCCATCGTAGTGATTGGAATTACACATTGGGTAGGCGATTGGATTGGAAAGCTTAATGCTTGAACCATTATGTAAACACGGAATCAAAGGATGATAAAAACCATAATATTGACTCTGGTTATAGGAGTTGTCCTCTTTGAGTTGATTGAGCACGTGGTCTTTCCTTTGTTCTGGTTTATCATGGGGAGGAAGAGAAAATCTGTTTGTGGGGTGTCAGGCATGTTGGGTAAGGTTGGTGAGGTCAAACAGTGGAAGAAGAATGAAGGAAAAGTTTTCGTGAACGGGGAACTATGGCAGGCTGTCAGTAAAGTGCCTTTATTACCTGGTGATAGAGTGGTTATTCAAAATGTGGAAGGGTTGACATTGAAGGTCAACTATTGGAAGGATAAGAATGGAGCGGTTTGAGATTAGCTAACGCCATACAAATATCCTGAGAGTTGTGTATAACGGCTATCGGTCCACAATCCTCTTTATCCATTGCTGCCTGTAGATTGTTCTTACAAATATACAATGGATGACTCACGTAATTGAAAATCCAGAAAAAGTGTAAATTAGCAAGTGACATCCACAAAACCTCAAATTTTAGATTGCTTCTGCCCATCTACGATAATGTGGCGGCCCAGAAAGTATAGATTAGCCATCCCAACCCATAATTTTAAGATTTCCCCAGAATTATATATGTCGGCTATAAATAAAATCTCGAGCCCCTTGAAAATTCCTGTTTTATTAACAAACGCAAAACACAATCAGAATTCAAAAAATTAGGATTAGCACGATCGCCATTCGCAACGATTAAAAAAAATCATAATCCCGGCCAGGTTCTCCTAAATCTACGCCAAAAGCGTTTGCCAGTGCCTTGGATCGATTCTCTATCTCATTGTGGATAATTTGACAGTCACATTCCAGTTTCACACCAATCCGCTCTTCTATTGCATCAATTGCAGCGCTGAATCTTATCTGGTATCCTCTTTATGAAAAGGATCCCTCACGCTTGTGGTTTTGCAATCAGCTGACTGATCTCGTCACAGGTGAATAATGATTTCAAATAAAACCCATGTGTCAGAAGAAAAACTTAATCAGGAAACATCCGCCGGCCGGCCACCCATGTTTCTACTACCTGGATATTTTCGATCTCCTGCTGCGGGGTTTGCAACGGGTTTTGATCGAGGACGACAAAATCGGCCCACTTCCCGGCTTCGATGGATCCCAGGTCATTTTCACGATGCACCGATGCCGCCGCATTGATAGTATAGGATTTAAGTGCATCTTCTGCAGAAATCGTAAATTCGGTGCCGAGGATATTTCCCTGTGCAGTGGCGCGATTTAGCGCCGAAGCGATCCCCAAAAGCGGCCGGTAATCTGCCACCGGAGAATCGGACGACAGCACCAGCGGGAGACCATATTGTTTAAAGCGACCGAGAGGCTTCATAAACCGGGCACGGTCCTCCCCGAGTAGTGTCACCAGGCTGTCTCCCAATTCATAAATGAATCGTGGCTGAACCACCGGCCAGATGCCGAGGGACTGCATCCGCAGGCAGTGTTTTTCACTGGGGAAATAACAATGCTCAATGCGATGGCGCATATCTTTACGTTCACGCGCGTTCTGAGCAGTTTCTATCGCATCGATCACACATTCAATGGCGGCGTCGCCGATGGCATGGGTGGCGGTCTGGAGACCGTATTTGTGTGCCTTGACGATGAGCTTGGTGAGTTCTTGCGGTGTATGAAACAGAAAGCCGTAATTGGCGGGGTCCGTCAGGTAGGGTGCAGAGAAGTAAGCCGTGCCGCTGGTGGTCGAACCGTCGGCATACAGCTTCAGCGGTCCGAAAGACAAAAACGCATCTCCCAGAGTTCCTTTGAGCCCCAGATGGATCAAATCATCGAGATAAGAAGACAGATACATCATGACAACCCGGTTCCCGAGCACGCCCTTATCCCGCGCGGCCACATAGGCCTCCATTTCACGACGGGTCACCTGAACATCCACAGAGGTGGTAATGCCGGCCGCCAGGTAACGTTTGGAAGCAGCGTCCAGCATGGACACAAATTCCTCTAAATTCTCAGGAATATGAAAATTGGGCCCGTGACTGCCGATATCGACGCTCTCACCGACGACGAACTTGAGCGCATTGTCTTTCATTACGCCGTTGGGGTGACCCTGTGCATCGCGCTCCAGTTCGCCGCCTTCAGGGTTGGGCGTATTGGGTCCGATGCCTGCTTCTCGCAGCAGATAACTGTTTGCCGAACCTGAATGCCCGCTGGTTTGCAATATATAAACCGGACGATTCGACGCTACCCGGTCCAGTTCCATGGCCGTTGGATGGCGGCCTTCCGTCAGCTTGTTTTGGTCATAGCCAAAGCCGCGGATGGCGACATCCGGGGGCAGGTTTTGCGCATGCACTTTGAGTTCATCGAGTAAATCAGCAATCGTATTGATATGCGGTTGCCCCAGATCCGCCATGGTGCTGTATTGAGCAAACATCAGCATGTGGGCGTGCGGATCGACAAACCCGGGCATCAGGCACCGCCCTGCAAGATCGACCTCTTGGCAGGATTGCCCGGCGATATCGCGGCAAGCACTTAACGATCCTACCCGTCGAATATGCCCGTCGGCCACAAAGACGGCTTCTGCTTCCATCGACTCTGCCATCGTAAGAATCGGACCGCCGGTAAATAACAAGTTATCTGTTTTCATTTTCTTTGCTTTTTTATCTGACATCTGATCTCTGTCCTCTATCTTCCGATAGTCGAAAGTTGGAAAAGATACCGAAACCTACTGAGTGAATTTACGATAGAATGATCTCAAACCAACTCTCGCCGGCATTGTATTAAACTTATATTTAATTGAAGGGTCGGGGAGTTTTCGGCGTAAGCCCATGATTATAGCGCAGTGGATGATCGCCACCGAAATTGGATGCTGTCTGAGACCATTAGGGATCGTTATGGATGAGCAGCTTGGCTCTGCGGCTTTTATTTAACGTCCAATCCCGGCATTGCACTCAATCTTCCGTTTTGATTTTGGTTACTGTTCATTCATTACGATGCCTTAAGGTCGAGTTCATGCGGTTTCGGTGGTGATTATCCATGCAGCGGGTTGGCTTTGAGAAACTCCCCGACCCCCTCATTTAATTATGAAGTTTCGGCCATAAACCCAGCGAGATCCTCTGCAAACTGCTCGGGAATCTCCCATTGTATGCCATGACCCACATTAGGATAACATTTGAGTTGCGCATTTGGAATTGCATCTGCCATCTCTTGCTGCTGAGTTTCTATGAAATACATCTCTTTTTCACCGTACAATATTAGAGTGGGAACTACAATTTCAGATAAGCGATCGAAATGATTTTCTTCCAGCATACCGTTCATGGCCTGCTGCAATACGCGTGCGGGAGTTTTCATGATTTCATAAATGACCGTCTCCAAAATTTCCTGCGATGGCTCAATGCCCATTGGTACCACCTCTAAATCACGATAATATTCCGGAGCGATAGGATCCTGAAGATCTTCAAGACCTTTTGCTTCCGATTTCAATACATTGCTCATCTGACCAGATCCTGTTGTACTCACTAATATCAGGCTGTTCACACTTTGCGGAAATTCGATAGCAAAATGATGGGCAATCATACCGCCCATCGAATGACCTACCAGTGTGGCGTTAGAAATCTTAAGAGCCTTCACAAAGGCCTCCAAATCTCGCAAAAAGTCAAGCTGTCGATACCCGGATTCTGGTTTGTCAGAGTCTCCAAAACCCCGCTGAGTCATACAAATATATCGGTAGTCTAGTGGCAGGAACCGAAGCGACGCTTCCCACGTTCGCCAAGAATCGCCCCAGCCGTGGATAAATATTACTGTTTTTCCACTATGATTACCGGATTCGAAATAATCTAGAGTTACACCCGTCTTCAATTTGATACGCGGCATATAAATGAGACCTCTAATGAATTTATTAGCGCTTTGAAATTGTATATTTTGAAAATTAACATGATAGTTGCTGAAAGATAAATCATCGACTAAATGGCCTGCCCCCACTGAAACAGACTATAGGCCGGCATATTCAGCAATGGTAAAGCAAAAAAAGCTATCGTCCATAAAAGGCTATGGCCGACAAAATCCCAGCCTATCTATTTCCTATGTGTGGTCTGATTCTTCGAAGACCTGTTTGATCATGTCCACCAGTATGCCTTCTCTTCCGGTTTCATCGGGATCGCAAACCAAAGGACAAAACGCGCTTTCAACCAGTGGAATTCATCGACATACAGGAGCTGGGTCGAGCATAAGACAAGAATAAAACTCAGATTCAGGGCAATGCGTTTGATTATCTCCATAAACTGCTCATTCGTATTAACGGCCGTGCAAATCAATTTATTTTATTGACCCGCAATCCTATTGGACCAGAAATACAACATCATCACGAACAACCGATAGCGGCAACACCTCTCCGCTGTGCACACGCTGATCCTGTGACAAACGCACGGTTAGTGGCATACCGGATTTGACGTGCCGGCCATGGCAGCGATAGTGGGTTCCAAAAAAGGACACTTCCTCGACCAGAAGTTCGCCCAGGGAAATAATATTGTCCTGTTTGGCCTCATTCACAAAAATCTGTTCGGGACGAATGGATAAATGAGCGGCAGCTCCCTTCTCAGCCTTGCCGATAACACCCAAACGACCCCATTCGGTTATGACTTCGACGGTGTCGCCGGCTTGACCATTGACGACACCTTCAAACATATTGCTTTCGCCCATGAATGTCGCTGTAAACTTCGAACGTGGTTTCAGGTAGACGCGTGCCGGAGGCCCCACATCCTCTAATTTGCCGTGATTCATCACTGCAATCACATCTGCAATACTCATAGCCTCTTCCTGATCGTGCGTAACATGCACGAAGGTCGTCCCGATTTTTTTCTGAATGTGGAGCAATTCATCCTGCATCTGTCTGCGCAGATTGAGATCCAGCGCTCCCAAGGGCTCATCCAGCAGCAGCACTTTGGGTTCGACGACCAGCGCACGCGCGAGTGCCACCCGTTGTTTCTGACCTCCGGAGAGCTGGTGGATTCGGCGATATTCCATTCCGGACAATCCAACCAAATCGAGGGCAGCCTGAGCCCGTTTGCGGCGATCGGTTTTGGATACTTTGCGCATCAGCAAACCGAATCCGACATTGTTCATAACAGACATATGCGGAAAAAGGGCATAGTCCTGGAACATCGACGTCGTCGGTCTTTTTGCCGCCGGCAAATGGGTGATGTCATTACCTTCAATATAGACATTGCCAGCGGTGGGTTCGACAAACCCGCCTAAAATATGCAACAGGGTGGTTTTGCCGCTGCCTGAAGGCCCGACCAAGGCAAAAAATTGGCCGGGCTCGATGTCAAGATGGATGTTATCCAGCGCGGTTGTTTTTCCGAATTGCTTGGAAATGCCTTTAATTTCAACCATCGCGCTCATTTCAATTTCCTCCGACCAAAAAAAACAAACTCCATTAAGAACACCAGCAAAACAGAAACAATAAACACAAGGCTGCCCACCGCATTGGTTTTGGGGTTAAGGCCGCTGCGCAGCAGACTCCAGATTTCCACCGGCAGCGTGACGTCAAAACGACTCACCAGCAAAGCGATAATGAATTCATCCCAGGACAGGGTGAAGGAAAGAAAAAAGGACGCCATGAGGGCCGGCCACAACATCGGCAGTGTGATCAGTACTAAAACTTTCCACTCCGGTGCCCCCAGGTCCCGGGCCGACCGTTCGATATTGGCCTGGTGTTCGCCCATCTGACTGTAAATGATCGCGAATGCCAGGGGTAAATTGATGACAACATGACCGATGGTTACCGCCATTAGCGATTTGGGGATACCCATTGCTTTAAAGGTGATCAGCAGCCCCATGCCAATAATAAGATAGGAAACGCTCAGGGGCACCATGAGAAGCCACCGGATTGCACCTGAAAATCTGACGGAATACCGAGCCAGACCGTAGGAAGCCAGAAACCCCAGCAGGCAGGAAATTGCTGAAGATACAAACGCCACAAACAATGAATTCCCGAGGGCACCCATGATCCGGGAATCAGAGAAAACTGCCTGATACCACCGCCAAGAAAATCCTTTAAAAGGTGGAATCGGCAACAGGGCATTCTGAAAGGAAAACAGCACCAGGACAATCACCGGAAGAAAAATAAAGGAATATACCAATGAGACATACAGTATTGCCGGTGAATTCTTAAATATGCCGGAGAGATAGTTCTTGATCATCACATTCTTTCGATTTTCAACCAGCGTGAAAAAATTAGAAATATTATTGAAATAACCACCATCAACATCAGGCTCATGACTGAGGCCATCGGGAAATCCGCATGGCGCTGGATCTGCAGCATAATCGCCTGGGGCAGTAGCAATTCTTTCATGCCCCCCAGGATTTGAGGGGTTATATAGTCACCCAGGGCTAGCACGATGGTCAAAAATGCACCGACCATCACACCGGGGATGCTCAGGGGTAGCGTAATTCTCCAGAAAACCTGAAACCGAGAAGCACCGAGATCGGCTGCCGCTTTGCGATAGTTCGGAGATATCTGCATCAGGTTGGCAAATATGGTCAATGTCAGCAACATGGTAAAGAAATGAACGAATCCCATCACCGTCGCCCCCCGGCTGTTTGCAAGCGAAATTGGCCCATCTACAATTTGCAGCCACTGTAATACTTGACTGATAACGCCGTTGCCGGATAAAACCAGCAGCCAGCTGTAGGACCGAACCACATAACTTGTCCAGAATGGCAGAATCGCCATCATCAGGGCAATTCGCTGCCATCTGGGCGATACCCGGAAGGCCAGGATATAGGCCAGCGGATAGGCTAGAATAATGCTAATAATGGTGGTGAGGATGGTCACTTCCAGCGAATTCAGCAGCGCATAGTAATGATGGGGACTGGAAAAGAACTTCAGATAATTGATGAATGAAAGTTCTGTGACAATCCTGCCGCCTACCCGCTGGAAGAGACTATAAGCCCCCATCACCAATAACGGGACTACGAAAAAGGCAACGGTCCACAACAGACCGGGGCCGAGAAAACTCCAACCTTTCAACTCATTGCGGGACTCGATCATTTCCTTACCTGAAGCCCAATTTAGTGTTGCAGGAATTCTGTCCAGACATCCAACATAGCCTTATCGAGGGCCTCATCCGGCTGGAGATAATGATAAGATTTGGGGATAAACTGTGGTTGCTCATCCCAGCGTAAAATCTTTTTTTCTTCTTTATCCAATGCTGCTTTGGAATTGGCGGGCATTGCCCAATAACAGGCCGAGGTAGCTAATCGCGCCTGACCTTCCGGGCTGAGAATATACTGGAGAAACTTAACCGCCAGCTCTTTTTTCTTTGAGTCTGCAAATACTGCAATCGATTGCATCCACCGAACACCGCCTTGATCGGGCAATACCCAATCCAATGCCGGATTTTCTTTGTGCAGGCCAGCCACAGCGTATTCACCTCCTCCTGCGATAATATCAACCTCACCGGTTGCCAGAGCCGTTTGAACCTGAACAACATCACCTACGAGCGCAGCCTGTTCTTTCATTAAAAAGAGTTTTTCTTTAATCTGAGGCAAATGGGAATTGTTCAATTCACTAGGTTTGATGCCGAGCCCAATTGCAACCATCTCAATGACTGGAATGTAATAGTCATATATCGCAACACGCCCCTTGTATTTGGGATTCCACAGCACCCGCGCATCGCGCATGTCTGCCGGATCAACTTTACTATTATTAAAAGCAATTGTATTGTAGCCGAATTTTTCCGGGACGCCATATAGTATGCCATTTAATTTATTGAGCTCAGGAGTTCGAATTTCTGGGTAAATATCATTAAATGGAAAGTCTGATTCATTGAGAGGTGCCAACAAACCCAGTTTAGCAACACGAGCGATATCTACCGTGTCACACACAAAAACATCCCAGTCACCTGGATTTGACTGCTCAAGCAAAGCCAAGGCAACTCCAGTAGCCTCATATTCCTTAAAATTAATGCGTACATTGTGCTTTTCTTCGAAAGGACGCAGTAAATTGGGATCAGCATGATCACACCAGATTAGGAGATTGAGTTCCTCTTTCTTGGCTTGCACGGGATTACTACTAAGGACAAGTGCCAAAGTTAACAATAGGATCAAAGAAAACCCTTTCATAACGAATTTGGCTTTAGGATTTAATCTCATTTTACATTTCCCCCTTTTAGTCTGTTAGGTTAATGTAGACGTATTCCGTATGTAAAAGACAGGCATGATGCCAAATAAATGGGCGAAAAGAAATTATTGTCATGCCGCTCTTCCTCAGGGAGCGGCATGACAATGAATTATCAAACTTCATCCAGTCAATCCTGTCAGAATGAATATTCAGTAAAATCGAATCCATTCCATTTTTAACAGTCTACTTCTCATACAATTGAAAGAAAAGAACGTCATAACCGTAGAGCGGGTTTGCCTTGAACCCACCGACCGTGGTGCTGACCGCCCAGTCCTGGGGCAGATCGAGTGCAAAAATCGCAGCCGCCTCATCGAAAAGGATTTGCTCCGCCTGCTGGTACATCTGATCGGACTTTTGCTTGTCTGTTGCCTCAAAACTCGGCGCCTGTTCGCACAGCTCGTTGAACTTGGCATTATTTATACCGGAAAACGGATACCAGGTCCAACCGCTGTGGAACAATGAACCCAGAAATTCATTGGGGGAATTAAAGCCGATCTGCATTTTCATCTGCATGATGTCGAATTTTGTTTCCTTGTTGTAGACCTCATCCCAGCGAACTCCAGCTGAGATCTTCTCGATGATCAGCTTCATACCCAGTTGCGCCAGTGAGGCCTGCCACAACTCGGCCGCCTTGATAAATTCAGGGTTGTTGACCTCAACCCCCAGGCGGAAGGTGGTCCCTTTGGAGACACCGGCATCTTTCAATAGTTCCGCGGCCTTTTTTAGATCAAGCGGATACGTTTTTGTTTTTCCTGTGGGATTCCACATCAGCCGGGGGACTGCGCCCGCGGCTATCTTCCCGAACCCCCCGTAAGTGCCTACGGCAACGGAGTCATAGGGAAAAGAATAGGCCAGGGCCTGTCGCACCCTCACGTCCGTCAATGGGGCCCGGCGTGCGTTGAGATGCCATTGCATCTGATAGAAAGCCGGAGCGGCAAAAGCCTTGACTTTGCCCGACTTGTTCAGGGAATCGAAATCGTCAAAAGAAATATCCCAGGCGAGATGAGCCTCGCCGCCGCGCAGTTTCTGGGCACGCACAGACGGGTCTTCAACAATCTCGATGACCACTTTGTCATAGGCGTTTTCCGGAAATTCACCAAACCAGTCTTCAAACTTGGTCAACACAATCCGCTGACCGGGTTCAAAGCTTTCAATACGATAGGGGCCGATACCGTTTTCGTTGCCCGTGGCAAACCACTCTTTGGGTTTGTCGGCTATATTTCGGCTCATGAGATAGGAGCCCCAGGAGTTGGCAGCGTTGGCATCCATGCGGAAGGGGAATTTGAGCTTCACCCGAACGGTCAATTCATCAACCACTTCGATACTGTCGACCATGGTGAAGACATAGGCCAGAGATCCAATCTTGATCGTGCGCTCCCAGGAGAACTTGACATCCTCGGCGGTGAACTTGCTCCCGTCATGGCATTTTATCCCTTCGTGCAGGCGAAAGGTCCACACGGTTTTGTCTGCATTGGACTCCCAGGATTTGGCGGCATAAGGAATGACCCCTTTGTCCGGATCCCACAGCGTCAGGTTGCCCCAGACGTTCAACATAATGTTGTTTTCAGAGGAAAGCACGCGACTGGGATCCAGTTCGCTGATCACCCGCGGGTAGGCATAGGTGATGACCCTCGTCTTGCCTGCTGCCTTTGTATCGGCCGGCATCACTGCACTGACGGCTGTGAACACTAAAGCCAGGATCACTATGAAACCGAACCATTTAAAAGATTGCCTTACAGTTTTATTATCCATTATTACCCTCCTTTTTTGTTTGTAATTATGCCATGATCGACAATTTCAGCCTCCTGTAATAATCCTCCTTTCACGAGACCCTAATTGAGCGATAAGAGCTCAATTAGCTGTTATTGGTTAATTGTTATTTGAAGTGACTTCAAAAACCTTGAACTCTGAACCACTGAACAAATTGAACATCGAACATCGAACGTCCAACATCGAACATCGAATATTGATGACGCTTCGCTTTATCGATTTTAAGACGAACACACAGCAAAATTTCCTAAAGTAGATACGCTCCGGGGTTTCGTTGTTACTTCGGCCTAGTAGGCTTGCTCAGCCTTTTTATTAAATAGATAGAATACATTATTCGATGTTGGACGTTCAATGTTCGATGTTCGACGTTCATCAGTTTCTTTTTCGATCAAACTGGCCGCTTTTCAGGCCAGCGGCTGGGCTGAAACTGGAACCTTGGGATCTCACTTAGCCAGCAAATGACAGGTTGCCCAATGCCCATCCTGTATGGAATGCGCCTTTTGCACTGTTTCTCTGCAAACCGCCATTACATGGGGACAGCGGGTATGAAACCGGCATCCTTGCG
>CALZJV010000100.1 GCA_945787595.1 uncultured Desulfobacterales bacterium
GTCGTTTCAAGAGGTATCCGGCCTCGATGTCGAGGCCCAGCCGATTGAGTACCGGCATGGCGACAGTAAGGAGTTTTCGACGATCAGTATGCCTGGTCTTAAAAAGTCGGGCAACATCACCATGAAGAAAGGTATTTTCAAGTCCGACAATAAGTTTTGGGACTGGTTCAGTCAGATCAAGATGAATACCATCAAGCGGTTGCCGGTGACCATCAGCCTGCTCGATGAGGGTGGTGCGCCGACCATGGTCTGGACGCTTGCAAACGCATGGCCCACCAAGATTACCGGCACCGACCTCAAGTCCGACGGCAACGAAGTGGCCATCGAAACCATTGAAATTGCCCATGAGGGGCTTGTCATTGACAATGCCTGATGGGCTGCAATCAAGCCGAGGGGCTGATGCCCCTGGCCGGTTTGCTCCTTGTTGAATTGAATTACGGCACGGGGAGAAAGTTATGGCGAATTCAACCGATGCCTCAGCGCAAAGCGAGACCAATGTTTATCCGTTACCTGCATTTCATTTTAAACTGGTCTTTACCAAAGCTCCCGGCAAAGATACTGCTTTTCAGGATGTTTCGGGAATCGGATCTGAGATTGATGTCCAGGAAGTGGTGGAAGGCGGCGAGAACCGATTTGTTCATAGGCTCCCCAAGGGGGTCAAACATCCGTTATTGGTTCTAAAGCGGGGAATCGCAGGCCTTACTTCGCCCCTCGTCATTTGGTGCAAGTCCGTTCTGGAAGGAGATTTTATTGTACCGATCCTGACCCAGGAGATCGCGGTGTATCTGCTCGATGAAAAACAAAGTCCTGTCCGCGGATGGTGGTTTACCAAAGCCTATCCGGTAAAATGGGAAATTGATTCGTTTAATTCCACCAAAAATGAAGTGGCCATAGAAAAAATCGAACTTAGTTATAATTATTCAGCCCGCATCAAGTAAAGAATCCGGATTGGAATAAAAACATGTCGATCGAAATTAACGAACTGATCGTAAACGCGACAATCGATGAAGGCCAAACGGGCAATTACGAGCAAAGCAGAGATGATCTTTATTTGGGACTCGAAGAAATAAAAGCTCAAACCATCTCCGAGTGCAAGGATTTATTCTACGAACTGCTGGATAAGCAAGGGGAGCGCTAGATGCCGGATACAACCTCGCGGTTAAATAAGAAGCTTACGATTTCACCGTGCACGATCGATAAAAGTGGCAAAGTGACGGTGGAGGAAAGCAAGAAATTTGAGGTCATGCTGAACCCGGCCAGCTATAAACAGAATGAGAGCATCACCTATAACAAGAAAAAAACCCTGGGGCAGTACGAATCAGACCAGAATTTCAGTGCGGTCAACCCGAAGAAACTGGACTTCAGCATCATTATAGATGGTACCGGTGTTGTCACACAATCCGGCAAACCGGATGTCAAAACCCAGATCGATCAGCTCAATGATATTGTCTACAAATATAAAGGGGATAAGCATGAACCGAATCATTTAAGGCTTTTGTGGGGAAGCCTGATATTTTTCGGTCGTTTGGAATCTATGACGATCAATTACACACTGTTCGCTCCCGGCGGAACCCCGCTGAGAGCTGAAGTCGCGCTGTCGTTTTCCAGCTTTTTGACCGCGAAAGAAGAGGCCCTGTTAACCAACAAAAAATCGCCCGATATGACCCATATCGTTACAATCAAAGCCGGGGATACAGTCCCCCATCTCTGTTACCGGATTTATGGTGACGGTGCTTATTACATGCAGGTTGCTCGGATCAACAATATCACCAACTTCAGGGATATCAAACCCGGAACCACGCTTCATTTTCCACCGCTGAGGTAATGCTATGGCAGAATCGCCGAAAGTTTCCGGTGATAACACAGTTAGGATCATCATCTACAGCAATGGTAAGCAAATTGATGAGAGCTATCGAATTGTCTCCGTAACGGTCCAGAAAAAAATAAACAAAATTCCCTATGCCAAACTCGTCCTGCTGGACGGTGACATTGCATCCGGGGATTTTCCCATCAGTGATAAAGACGATTTTAAGCCGGGCAAGGAAATTAAAATTGATGCCGGCTATGCCAATGAGAGCGAAACGGTTTTTGAAGGCATTATTATTAAACACGGAATTAAAATCACGGGCGACAACTATTCGCGCCTGGTCGTGGAAGCCCGGGATAAAGCCGTAAAGATGACCACCGGCAGAAAAAACGCCAACTACATCGATAAAAAAGACAGTGACGTCATTAAAACACTGATCGGAAATTGCAGCGGATTGACGGCCGATGTGGCGGCTACCGACACAAAGTATGATGAGCTGGTTCAATATTATTGCAGCGATTGGGACTACATGCTTTCGCGGGCGGAGACAAACGGCTTATGGGTCATTGTTAATGACGCCAGAGTATCCGTGCAATCGCCGCAAAAAAAAGCCCAGCCCGAGCTGCAGGTAAGTTACGGCGATGATCTGATGGAATTTCAGGCGGAAATGGATGCCCGCACCCAGTTGGCAACAGTGACAGGCACGGCCTGGGACCTCAAAAATCAGAAGATTGTTCAGGAGAAGGGAACCGAGCCGAGTTTGAATAAACAGGGCGATATTTCCACCAGGGACCTGGCCAAAGTAATCGATCTCGAGTCTTACAACATCCAGTCAGCGGCGCCGATCGTCAAGACGGGTATGAAAAGCTGGGCCAACGCACAATTGCTGAAATCCGGCCTGGCAAGAATCAGAGGCCGTATGAAATTCCAGGGCAGTGCCAAGGCCGGGCCGGGAAAATGGATTGAACTCAAACGGGTGGGCAAGCGTTTCAATGGCGAGGTCATTGTCACTTCCGTCTTGCACGATATTTCGGATGGCAACTGGACCAGTGAGGTCGAATTCGGATTTGCACCCAGCTGGTTCACGGAAAGACCGGATATCGTCGCCCCACCGGCCGCTGGATTTTTGCCGGGGGTGGAGGGCCTGCAGATCGGCGTGGTCAAGAAATTAGATGAAGATCCTGAAGGAGAATTCAAAATTCAGGTGTCTGTGCCCGTATTGCATGCCGAAAAGGAGGGGGTCTGGGCCAGGTTGGCAAGCTTCTATGGATCCGATAGCATCGGCGCATTTTTTGTGCCGGAAATCGGAGATGAAGTGGTTCTGGGATATTTCAACAATGATCCCTGCCATCCCGTTATTCTCGGCAGCCTTTACAGCAGCAAACGCAAAGCGCCTTATGATCTGACCAAAGAGAACAACACCAAGGCCATTGTCACCCGGAGTGAGTTGAAGCTCGAATTTGAGGAGGACAAAAAGGTCATCACCGTTGAAACCCCCGGCGGCAATACAATTGTCATCAGCGATGACGATAAGTCAATTCTCCTTCAGGATCAGAACAGCAACACGGTGAAATTGGGGACCGATGGTATTTCCCTGGACAGCCCCAAAGATATCACCATCAATGCCAAGGGCAAAATCACCATCGATGCCGTCGGGGAAATCGGCATCAGCTCAAAGGCCGACACCAATATTGAGGGTCTCAATGTTAACGCCAAAGCCAATGTCGGCTTTGTCGGCAAGGGCAGCGCCACGGCCGAACTGTCTGCCGCCGGCAATACTACCGTTAAAGGGGCGATGGTGATGATAAACTAAGCCATCAGGTTCGTAAATTAATATCAGGTTGGTAAATATGAGGTTTCAGGTGTCGGGTTTCAGGTGTCAGCAAACAGAGGACAGAGGTCAGAAGACAGAGAGCAGATGGTAGAAGACAGATATCTGATGCCTGATGCCAAATAGCAGAAGTCGGAGGGTAGATATTAGAAATCAGAATAGAAGGACAAGGGTAATGGAAACAGGATTCAACGCAATACTCCAAAACTCCAAAACTCCATTACTCCGGCTTGTGAATAGTACAGCAGTTCGTGTACCTGATTTTTTTTTACAATCAAAATTAAGATATAGGAGAACAACAATGCCGCCTGCAGCTAGAATCACAGATATGCACGTCTGCCCGATGGTGACACCGGCTATAGTTCCGATACCGCATGTAGGCGGACCGGTGGTCGGGCCCGGGGTTCCAAATGTGTTGATCGGCAAGTTGCCGGCGGCCGTCGTCGGCGACAACTGCATTTGCGTGGGTCCACCGGATGCGATTGTGAAAGCCTCGGCCACGGTGCTGATCGGGGGACGGCCGGCGGCCAGAATCGGTGACACCACGGCCCATGGCGGCAGTATCGTGCTCGGATACCCGACCGTTATGATTGGCGGTTAGTGCCGGTAACTTAGCCCGGACAAGCCGGAGCACTTTTGCTGGAGTACAACTGCCTAAAATGACTAAAGTGCGCTAAAATGCCTAAAATTAAGGATGTTATTCATTTTATTAAAAAGAATATGTTCCGTTTTCAGGATACTGCTAAGCTTATTTGGTGGGTTTCACGCCTTCAGTCAGAAAGATGTTTAGCACCTCCACTCCCTGACACCTGAAACCTGCTTACCCACCGTAGCCTGAAAGGATAAGGAGGAAAACGCTGACACCTGACACCTGACACCTTTATAATATGATAGCACCCGGTGACTTTGACAATAAATTTGCATCGCGACCACGCTAAGCAACTAATAGGAAATATATCATATGCCGATCGATAAATCATTTCTAGGAACCGGCTGGAGTTTCCCGCCGGAATTTAATGACACTTCCAAAGACGTGCAGACAGTTTTTGCAGAGGATGATATTCAGCAAAGCCTCTACATTCTGTTTTCGACGACCCCCGGTGAACGGGTGATGCAGCCAAGCTACGGCTGCGAACTACGATCGATGGTGTTTGAAAATATGACCGTAAGTGCGGCGACTGCTATCAAGGACATCATCGAAAGGGCCGTGCTTTTTTTCGAACCCAGAATCGACCTGAACTTCGTGGATCTGGATACGGGGCAAATAGAAGAGGGCATCTTAAGCATTCTGGTGGATTATACGGTGCGGGCAACCAACACCCGCAGCAACATGGTTTATCCCTTTTACTTTCAGGAAGGTACGAATATATAAAAGTAGGGGTTATGGGTTCCCTTCTTCGCCCTTCGGGCTTCGCAGGGCATGCAGGGTTCAGAGGTTCAGAGGACAGATGTCGGATGTCAGATGGCAGATGGCAGAGGTCAGAGGACAGAGTTTTGAGGAGATAAAAATGCGAATACTGATTGTCGAATATTGAAGGGCGGTTCGCTTGCTTTAAAATCGATAAAGCGTAGCGTCATCAATATTCAATGTTCGATGTTGGACGTTCGACCTGCCCGCAATGCCTTGATAGCGGTGTGAGGCCAATCTAACAATTTGATTTATATGCCGATGTGATACCAATCCAATACACCATGCATGGCAGTCGGGTGTTCGACGTTCAATCTGTTCACTGTTCCGGCCATGAGGAGTTTCATATGAGGTGGCAGGACAGAGGCACCCGGGAGTTGAATCCTGACACCTGACACCTGAAACCATAGACCCGTAGATTGGAATAAAATCGGGATAAACTTTAGAGGACATGTTACGGGTAATTTTCACCAGCCCGGTACCAGACCGATGGTCGAGAAACAAACACTCATGAAAAAAATTACCGATGGCACCAGCCAAACCGATCGCTTTCCGGCGGCCTTGAGGGAAGGATATGTCAAGGCCGATGAAATGCGGTTTGAGGGTCTGCTGGCCCTGGGGGTTGATTACGCCGGTATTCTGAAATTTTTTGATCTGAGCAATCAGGCCGATCGAAGTTGGGCGCCTTTCTTTACGTCCGATGCCCTGGTCGTTTTCGCCAAGATACTGGCGACCGACCTGGAGAAATTTGAGGCTGCCCTTCTGGATTCTTTTTTGAGATCCTTTGACCGTACCCAATATAGCTTGAGCGACGTGCCGAACTACCAACTGGCCTTAAATATCGATGATTGGTTCAAAAGCCTCAGAACCATCGAAAGTGAAGCCGGTCAGAAAGTGTTTTTGGTGATTAAAGATGTCATTGAGGATAAATTAAGAAAGCCATTGCATGACTTGGAACGCTTTTTAGACCAGTCCTTTATAGAAAGAGACTTTGACAACATTTGGCTCATGGCTCCGACAGATGAAAGGCCGTCCGGTAACGATATACCCACCCGCAAGGACCAAAGCGATGATGAGCATTTTTTAAAGTCAAATTTCGCTGCTTTTTATAATGCCGTTTTGGTCATCCGGGACAGCACCAGGAGATTGTTATCGCAAGCTCTCGAAAGCCAGATCCACAATCCCGCCATCGGTATGTATGTCGCTTTTATAAAGCTGTATCAAAAAGTCCAGCAGAAGCTCAACCAGTTCACCGCTAGACATCTCGATTTTTATTACCGGGATGTATTAAAAATCCAGCCGCGAAAAATCATACCTGACCGGGCCTATCTGAAATTTGATACGGATGTTGCAGACCGTGAGGTTCTCATAAAAGCCGGTACCGAATTTATCGCCGGTATCGATGAGAACAACAACGATGTAATTTATACTGCCGACAATGATTTGCTGGTTTACAGCACCCGCGTGGAATCACTTTACACGCTTTTTTTAGAAAGAGATCCATTAAAGTCCCCGGAGAAGGATCTCGGATTAGTCACCGGAGCCAAAATCAACCAAATCCCCGTTATAAAGGAAAACGGTGTCGCAAATGATCAGGAAGCGCAAGCCTGGCCGATCTTCGGTGCGCCTAGTAGTGCGAGTCAAAAGCGCGTTTTTAAGGATGCCAAACTCGGATTTGCACTGGCAAGCTCGATTTTATTTCTCAAAGAAGGTCAACGGAAAATCAATATCACGTTTAAAATCCGATCTGTCGAATCCGATATGTCACAAAGTCTTGGTGGTTTCATCGATAAAGTGATTGAAAAACTTGGCCTAGGTAAAAAGCCCGAAGATAAGGATGAGGAAGCGTCCGATCAGAAGCCATTGGAAGCAGATAAGTCCGGTGACACGTCATTGAAAGCGGATATTTTCTATAAAATTTTTCGGCGCATGTTCACGATCCAGCTTACGGCTGAAAATGGCTGGCATGAGGTCGAGGATTATCTTCCACTAAGCAGGGTGGTCGATGACAAGTACGAAGAGGACTGCTTAAACATCCAGATCCAATTGTTTGCCAAAGAACCGGCGATCGTGCCGTATGCAGCTGAAACTCATGGGGCCGGATACGACA
This sequence comes from uncultured Desulfobacterales bacterium, assembly GCA_945787595.1. The sequence continues at coordinate 7,157 of CALZJV010000100.1, forward strand.
CCGATCAACCGATTATCCGCTTTAGGATCAACCCGATGACCTATCTGTGTCCCTACTCTCTGTTGAAAGATATCGTCATTAAAGAAATTGAAATTGATGTGGCGGTCAAAGGCGTCAAAGACGTCGTGGTCCACAACAACCTGGGCCAATTAGACCCCAACAATCCCTTCCATCCTTTCGGTCCGCTGCCGACCATTGGTTCTTATTTTATTATCGGAAACCAGGGAACCGCCGGCAAACAGCTCACCTGCTTTGAGTTGGAAGTAGAATGGGCCGGTTTGCCCATCGAAAGAGGGGGCTTCAAAAATTATTATCAAGCTTATGAGACGGATTACGACAACGGTATCTTTGAGGCCGGTCTCACGGTGCTAAACGGCGGCAAATGGCAGCCTGTCATCGAAATTGACCAACCCCGGGTCAAGCTGTTTGAATCCGGCGCTGACGGTATCGCTAAAAATCGCCGGTTGTCATGCCGGGGTGTCGTTAAATTGTTCAAGCCGCTGGAAGAAGGCATGGGTCCGGCCGAATTCGGCTATGATTCTTTTCAAAAAGACGGCTTTTTTAAGTTTACCCTGACCGCTCCCATTTATGCTTTCGGCCACAGGGATTATCCCCATCAACTTACCAAGGTGCTGACTGAAAATGCCAAACTGAAAAAGCTACGACTTCACAAACCGATGCCGAATCCTCCTTACACACCTCAGATCAATCGCATATCGATTAATTACGGGGCCAATGTCAGGGTCAATCTTGAAAAAATCGGAACATCCGACGAATCGCGCCTCAAAGGCGGAATATATCACATCCATCCCTTGGGGGTTGAGCGCCTGTCACCCCAAACCCACGCGAATATCACCATGGTGCCGCGCTATGAATCAGACGGCAACCTGTTTATCGGATTGTCGGGCCGGAGGCTGTCCGGAACCCTGACCTTGCTCTTCCACCTGCGCGATGATTCAACGCTCAAGTCAGATACAGATCCACCGGCCCTAAAGTGGTATTACCTTTCCTCTAACCGCTGGACGCGTCTTGAAAACCGCCAGGTGCTGTCTGATACCACCAACGGTTTTCTATCTTCGGGAATTGTGACTTTAGACATACCGGTCCAGCAGCGCAGTACCAGCACCACCATGCCGCGCGATTTATTGTGGCTCAGGGTTTCCCTGGATCGGCAACCGGAGGTCCCCTGCAGCGTCTATTCCATAAATGCCCAGGCCCTGGAAGTTACCTGGCAAAAGCAGGATGATTCAGCGGCCCACATGGAATCGAAACTGCCGGCCGGCACCATAAAAGATTCCCGGGTTTCAATTCCCGGCATCGACCAAATCGTTCAAATAGCCGACTCGTTTGGCGGCAGGCTGCCGGAGGCGGACGATCAGTTCAAAACCCGGGTTAGCGAACGGCTGAAGCATAAAAACCGGGCCACTGTCCCCTGGGATTTCGAACGTCTGATATTGAATCACTTTCCCGAGATCCACAAGGTCAAATGCTTTGCCAACATGGTGGACGGTCCGCAGAGCTGGGAACAGCCCGGTCACATATTAATCGTGGTCATACCATCCTTGAAAGATGCTTCCGCGGCCAATATGATTCCGGCCGTCAACGGCCTGCTGTTAAAAAAGATCGAAGAATATGTGAAGGGGCTTTCTTCTCCCTTTGTCACCATCAAGGTACGCAACCCGGCTTATGAATTAATCCAGGTTCGCTGCAGGGTCCAATTCAGACGGGGAAAGGCCGGCGGGTATTACCTCAAAGAACTGAACCAGGCCCTTGTGAATTACCTCTCGCCCTGGAACGAAACCGGAGGATATACCACCCGCTTCGGATGGCGCGTCAGACGCTACGATCTCAAGTCATATATCCGCAACCTTGACTATATTAATTTTGTGACCGATTTTTCGATGCTGCGTGTTGCTGAAGACGACAACGGTTATTATAGCCTGTTTGATACCGTAGCCCGGCAGGTCAAGGAAATTGGTCCACTTAGTCCCTGGAGTATCGCCATACCGTTCAGACAGCACTATATCGAAGTTTCAGAAACGGAAGAAGTGGTCGAGCCGGCTGTAACCGGCCTAGATGAACTGGAAATCGGAAGTAATTTCATTATCCCCGGAAAGCAGAGCCATGACAGCGAAATCTAGAACAACACTGAGAAATTATTTCAAAAGTGGTAGCTTGCCCTCTGAAGACCAATTTAAAGACCTGATTGATTCAATGCTGAACATGAGGGATGAGGGGTTTGAAAAAACCGCTAAAGAGGGTTTCAAGGTTGCCCAGCTTCCGGAAGGCAAGCTGATCAGTTTTTTCAGAGATATCTCCATTAAAAGTCCCATCTGGTCTGTGAAAATTGACCTGAAAAGTAAACGCCGTAAATTATTTTTTCTGAATGAAAACGACGAGGAAATTTTAACGCTTACCCCCGATGGTAGAGTGGGGATTAAACAAAATAAACCCGATTTCGAACTTGATGTTGCCGGCACTATTGCCTCCCGGGGCAGGATCGGTGAAAAGGGCGCTCAAACGGCCCATGCAAACGGCTACTGGCAGGACATTACCGATACACTCGAAGGCTGCCATGCCTTTGAAATCATGGCCGGGGTAGGCAAACCTAAATCCGGCAAGTATGCACTGTTGCATGCATTTGCCCTCAAAGCTTTCAATAAAAGGGGCAAGATCGTCTACCACCAGGCTCATTATGGCTCACGCTGCAACCGGTTAAAACTCAGGTGGAAGAAAGGACCTGGCAAAACATATGCGCTGCAACTCAAGACGAGATGCACATATGGAACAGGCGGCAAACAAGAGCGATCTAAAAACGGAGATGATAAAGCCCGACAAGACGTCGGCGTTTATGTCAGGTATTACATCACCAGGCTCTGGTTCGATAATCTGATGGAAGACTGTCTCAATCCATAAGCGGGGTGCTGACGACCGAAACCTGAGGGCCGGGTTTTGGTCTGGCAACATGTTGCAAGAAAATGAAGGTTTCAGGTGTCGGGTGTCAGGGAATAAAGGTGTTAAATTTTCGTATGAAACTCTGCCCCCCCGGCACAGTGAAAAGATTGAACGTCGAACATCGAACGCCCAACATCGAACGTCGAATATTGATGACGCTATGCTTTATCGATTTTAAAACAAGCGAACCATAGAATTTCGAAGGGTAGATTCACTTTGCTCGGTCTTTGTTAAATTGACAAAATACATTATTCGATGTTGGACGTTCAATGTTCGATGTTCGATGTTCATTTTTTAGTTAACCGATCATATGAAACTATATTGCCAAAGTTTATTTTTCGATCAGACCGGCCGTTTTTTTGGCCGGCGGTTGGGCTGACACCCCTGGCCCAGACCTAACCTTGTAGGAATCTGGAAGATAAGACATTATTGGATCTCCTACTGTGAACAGTAAGAATCCGTCATATCGCACCAGGGCGGGCTGACACCCGACACCTGAAACCTATATAAATTATCAGCATAGAATCTATTAACATCATACCCCGCTATGCATCATAATATATGGACCCAAAATGACCGATCCTGATTACATCGAAAAAATTCAGCCTGATCCGGAAGGACTTGATTTTGAAAGCCTGAAGCAAGAAGGCATCTCACTGCTGCAGGATCTCAGCGGCAAGGCCTGGACGGATTATAACCTTCATGATCCGGGAATCACTATTCTGGAAGTGCTCTGCTACGCCTTGACCGATCTGGTGTATCGGACGGAGTTTGAGGTAGCCGATTTCCTCACCGGCAAGGACGGATCAATCGATTTTGAAAAACAGGCCCTTTTCCGTCCCCAGGACATATTCCCAAGCCAGGCCGTCACGATAAACGATTACCGCAGGTTAATTTTTGATGCCACTCCTGAAATCGACAATGTGTGGATAACCCCGGTTGGACCATCCCCGTCGACAAAGGACAACGGTCATCCTCAGGGCTTGTATTGTATATCGGTGATGCCGGCAGAGGCAGCCGAAAAACCTGATAATAATATGAATGAGTCGGAGCCGACGCCCATTGAAGAACATGTCAGGCGTCTTTTCGCCGCCAACAGGAATTTGTGCGAAGATCTGATGCAGGTTAAAATCGTTGAGCCGGAATATCATTGCCTGCATGGGACTATCGAAATCGGCGGACAAAGAAATCCGGACGATATTCTGGCGGAAATTTATTTTAAGACAGCAAAATACCTCTGCCCCGGTCTGGAGTTTCAGCCGTTTGATGAAATGTTGCGCCAGAGCAAAAGCCTTGAGGAAATTTTTACAGGTCCCCTGACCGAACACGGCTATCTAAGCGCTGACAATCTCGATCTTAAACGTGACTATGCCCAGGTGTCCGATTTGATTGGAATCATCAGTGAAATTGATGGCGTTGAATATGTCGATACCCTTTCGTTTGAAGATGGACGTAATTCTATCAAATACGATCCCACGCTGCAATCCATGCCGTGTCTCCGTTTACCAAGAGAGGATAAAGAAATTGCCCTAAAACTCGAGAAAAACGGCCGAGTACATCCGGTAATCCTGGATAACGTCAGGGTTGAATTTGAAAGACGCAAGTTTGAAGACCGGGCCCTGAGGCGCATCCGGCAGGATATTGCCAAAGTTTGCGATCTGCCGCAGGGTGAATATCGAAATTTTCGCGACTATTATTCCATCCAGCATCATTTCCCTGAAATATACGGTATAGGCAAGCAGGGCGTGCCCGCGCGGGTGTGGCCGGCAGCCGAACAGGAACGCGAATCCACAATTTACGGCCTGTCCGAGCAGGCCGGGCCGCTGACGGAACACAAAAGAGATTCTGACCGCAGACAAGCGCGTGCCAGGCAGCTGAAAGCTTACCTGCTTTTATTCGAACAGATTATGGCCAATTATTTAGCCAACCTGCAGGCTCTATCGCAGCTTTTTTCGGTGGATGACAAGCTCGATCGCTCCTATTTCCATCAGATGCTTGACAATCAGATCGTCCCGGCGGTCGAGGAGATATACCGAGAGGAACTCGCTCAAATCGATACCAGGATAAATCAGCTGTTGCGCCAGTATGATAATTTCAGCGACCGCCGAAATCGTATCCTCGATTATCTATTGGGGATTTACGGCGAAAGCTTTACGCAGAGTTCGCTGCGGCGATTTAAGGGAGATCACTCCGAGTATGAGTTCGAACATGAAATGATATTAAACAAAATTACGTTTCTAAAAGAAATCAGGGTGCTCAGCCGCAGGCGCGCGGGTGCTTTCAACTACCTTGAGCCTTCATGGAATACCAAAAATATCTCCTGTCTGAAGAAGAAGGTGAGCATCCTGCTGGGGCTGAAAAACTTCCAAACCCGGTCTCTGACCAAAGATGCAAAGCCGCTGGAGTGTGAAGGCTTTCATATCGTCGAACATATACTTTTAAGGCCCTCAGGCAAAGGGGTGCACACAATACCGGTGCCGGATAATTTTTACTCATTTAAGATCAGTGTGCTGTTTCCCGACTGGACGCCCCGGTTCAAAAACAAAGAGTTCCAGAAACTGGCCGAGGAGACGGTTGAATTAAACTGCCCCGCCCATGTCCTGCCGGTATTTTACTGGCTGGATAAAAATAAAATGAGCGCGTTTGAGACGCTTTACCAAAACTGGCTCGAAAAAAAATGCGATGACGACGCATCCGATGCGCAAATAGATGAATCTTCGCAAAAGGTGATTGAGTTTTTGCGAGACCATAAGGAATCGTAGATACCAAATGGTTTGTTACGATTTTAAGCTTTTATTCACCGCAGAGTCGCAAAGAACGCAGAGAGCGATTATTTTTTATTTGCCGTTGATCCGCCAAAAAACTGGCGGACAGGAAGAACGGCAAATAAAAAGACTCAAGCCCTACGGGCAAAACACAAATCTGATCTTCGAATGCATGGTTTCGTATCAAGATGAATTGTTTGTTTGCCTATAAAATTTGTTTATCACCTATATATTTTCTGCCGCAGGCGGATTGTTTTTCATTTGCCTCTGCTTGCATCCCGCTTCAGCGGGGTTCCTCAGAGGCAAGTGAAAAGAAAAAGTTCTCTCTGCGTTC
>CALZJV010000101.1 GCA_945787595.1 uncultured Desulfobacterales bacterium
GGCTTGCCACCGCCAAACGCCGCAACGATGAATTCGTGGTCGATTGTCTCATTACGGACGGCGGCGGTATCCCACGGAACGTCACGGTTGCATCCGGACTCTGCCTGGTCAAATTGTCTGCCCTGAGCATGGAGGAATTCGTGCTTAAAACCAGTCAAAATCCCGCGCGGATACTGGGCTTGGTCGATAAGGGCCACCTGGGTATCGGCGCCGATGCGGATGTCAGCGTGGTCGACATAGACCGACAGAAACCGGTTATGAGTATTTCAAACGGCAAGGTGATCATGTTCAAAAGCCTGGTGTGCGGCACCGGCACACGGATGATCACCACACCGGCCGGTGAGCGCTATATCCACGAAAACGGCCTCGATGCCATGGTGGTTGACCCGGCCGACTCGCCGCTGCACTGCCGAGGCGAAAACATGTAATCTATTCTCGGATTTATTCGAATTAATTATACTTTGACATATTTAGTCAACTTCGCTATGGATTCCTATTCAAAGGGCGATTATAAATAGTTTAATAAAAGATTTGCTGACTTTGGCCAGATAGCCGCCCAAAGCCTGGCCAATCCCAAATTGAATGGAATAAAGATACTCGACTATTTGTATTTATCATTGGGGTTAAATACAAATTAATAACCATTGAAGCACAAGGAGGGATAGTATGAGACCATTATTAAACTCAACGATAACGCGGCGAAATTTTCTAAAAGGAGCTACCGCATTTGGGGTGGGTATGACATTGGCGCCCCAGCTCGTATGGGGTGCGGAAGAGAAAAAACTCAATCTCTACAACTGGGACACTTACATCGGCGAAAATACGGTTGCCGATTTTGCCAAAAAATTCGGCATGAAAGTGAAATATGACCTTTATGGAAACAATGAAGAACTGTTCGCTAAACTGAAAGAAGGCAATCCCGGTTATGATGTGATCTGGCCCAGTGATTACACGGTCGAAAGCTTTATTAAAATAAAAAAACTGATGCCCTTGGATCACAGCAAACTCCCCAATATGAAAAATATTGACCCGGACCCCAACTTTTCCAACCCTGCCTTTAACCCGGGGCTCAAATATGGGGTCCCCTACATGTGGGGCACCATGGGTATTGGTTATCGTAAGTCCAAAGTAAAGAAACCGCCCACCAGCTGGAAGGTCCTTTTTGACAGCGATGAGTACAGCGGCCGTATCGCTCTTCTGGCCGACCCGCGCGCCACTATCGGCATTACGCTGAAATATCTGGGATACAAGATGAATTCCGTGGATCCCGCAGAGATCGCCCAAGCGCGCGATTTGCTCATCAAACAAAAAAAGCACATCAAATCTTTTGCGGAAGACAACGGGCAGGACCTGCTGCTTTCCGGTGAATGCGATGTTGTGATGGAGTGGAATGGTGATATTGCCCAGGTAATGGCAGAAGATAAAGATTTGGCCTATGCCGTGCCGGATGAAGGCACCATGGTCTGGATTGATAACGTTTGTATCCCGGTCGGCGCACCCCATCCCGATAATGCGCATACCTTCATCAATTATATTCTGGATGCCAAGGTCAATGCGGATATCGCCAATTTCATCCATTATGGAACTGCCAATATCGCAGCCAAGAAATACATAAATAAGGAAGACCTTGCAAACCCGGCCATATATCCGCCGCCGGAAATGATCGCCAAATCAGAGGCAGTGGTGGATGTGGGCGATAATGCCCGGCTTTACGATGAGGCCTGGGTGGCGATTCAGGCCGGTTGATCGGATTGGTATTGAAAAGGGGCCGGTGATTACAGTGTATTGGGTTTCAGGTTTCAGCCTAGTCGCCAACCAAAAAAACGGCCGGTCTAATCGAAAATGAAACTTTGCAGATTCATATAAGCACCACCGTTGGCTTGAAAAGCGGCCAGTTTAATCGAATAAAAAACTTAACGATATACAATTTTATTTTTCGGACAGGATAAACTGGATGGACAGGATATAGCCATACTTAACAAAAAAAATCCTGATAATCCTGTAAATCCTGTCTAAATGAATCTAGTTTCATACGTTTCGGGTTTCAGGGTGGCTCTCGCGTTTTCACTACTGACACCTGACACCTGACACCATAGTGCAAGTGTCCAATTTTCGTGCAATCGCTTTATATTCAATTGGTGGATAGATGCCCCCTGCGATCAACTGCAAAAAGGAACTGCCACATGAGTATCCAGAACGTGCGTGAAAACAAGCTGGTGGCCGCCATACTGCTCGTGCCGGCCTCGGGCTGGCTGGTGATATTTTTTACGCTGCCCCTTGCGATTGTATGGATATACAGCTTTGGTGAACGCGGACCTCAGGGCCAGACCATTCTGGCCCTGAGCCTGGACAATTACAAGCGTGCGGTGGAATGGATCCATCTGGGCATTTTTTTAAAGTCGGTATGGATTGCAGCCGTGTCAACGGCAATTTGTTTTGCAATGGGATTTCCCCTGGCACTGGGGATTGCCTTTGCGCCGGCACAATATAAAAATATCCTGATGCTGCTGGTGATTCTTCCCTTCTGGACCAACCTCCTCATTCGAACCTATGCCTGGATAGCGGTGCTTCGAACGCGGGGATTTCTCAACTTCGGCCTGGAATGGGTCCACGCAAAAATGGATGCCGTCTTCACCGTCATCGGGTTACCTGAGTTGATGGGTACGTTTACACCCCTGGCCTTGCTGTATAATATTCCCGCCGTCATCATCGGCCTGGTTTATGTGGCGCTGCCGTTTCTGGTCCTGCCGATATATGCCACCCTGGAAAAACTGGACAGATCCTACCTGGAAGCGAGTTTGGATCTGGGCGCCGGACAGTGGCGCACCCTGTTTTCGATCACCATGCCACTGGCTTTTCCGGGTATTTTTTCCGGCCTGCTGCTGGTGTTCATTCTTTCGCTGGGAACCTACCTGACGCCGATCCTACTGGGTGGAACCCGCAGTATGATGATCGGCAATCTAATCGCCCAGGAATTCGGTTCCGCCAGAGACTGGCCCTTCGGCTCCGCCATTTCTTTTTTGCTGCTCTACGTCACCTTTATTGTACTTTGGCTGAGAGCCGTTGTGGCCTCACGATCAAAAGGAGTCGGTTATTGATATGGCAGAACAGTTATCCGCACAAATATCAAATCCACCCTCTATAAAAGGCCGGCGCCGCAAAAAGCGGCACACACCGCTGGAGTACACCAAAAAAAGATGGTTTCAGTTGCTGATGCTCGCCAATTTCGTGTTTCTCTACTTTCCGATCATTGCCTTAATGGCCTTTAGTTTTAATAACAGCCGTCGCAATATCACCTGGCAGGGATTTACGTTTAAATATTACATCAAAGCCTATTACAACGAATCGCTATTTGAAGCCTTTATTAACAGCCTGATCGTGGCAAGCATTTCAACGGTGGTATCCACCCTTCTGGGCGCCATGCTTGGCCTGGCGCTCTACCGCTTCCGGTTTCCCGCTAAAAGCGCCTTTGACGGATGGATCCACCTGCCCATCATTATCCCTGAAATCTGCATGGGCGTGGCCATGATGGCCTTTTTTTCACGCCTCAATATTTCTCTGGGGCTTTTTACCATTACGGTGAGCCATATCGCCTTCACGATTCCCTTTGTGGCGGTGGTGGTCCGATCGCGTATGGCCGGATATGACTACGCGCTTGAAGAGTCATCGAGAGATCTGGGCGCAAATCAGTTGCAGACATTCATGTATGTCACTTTCCCTTATATGATGCCCGGAATTGTTGCCGGCGCCCTCCTGGCCCTGACCCTGTCCCTGGATGACTTCGTGATTACCTTTTTCACATCCGGTCCGGGCTCAACCACCCTGCCTATTAAAATTTTCTCAATGGTGCGGTTCAGTGTAACACCCGAGGTGAATGCGGCCTCCACGGTCTTGATTGTCATGACACTGATACTTGCAGTGACGACCATGATCATTATGTCCCGCAAAGGCCAGAAGAACGGTGGTATCGCCATATGACAGAAACAAAATCCATTATCAGTATTCGTAATGTGACCAAAAGGTTCGGCAGTGCCGTCACGGCGGTAGATAATATCTCTCTGGATATTCAAGAAGGTGAATTTTTTGCCCTGCTGGGCCCTTCCGGATGCGGCAAAACAACCCTGCTGCGAACGATCGCCGGATTTGAAAATCCCACCGAAGGCCAGATATTTATCGACGCTCAGGACATGAGCGGCGTTGACCCCAATCATCGCCCGGTTAATATGGTCTTTCAATCCTACGCGGTGTTTCCACACATGACCGTCGCCAAAAATGCAGGCTATGGTCTGAAAGTGACCGGAGTGTCCCGGGGGGAGATCGAAGAACGTGTCACTGAAGCATTGTCCCTGGTTAAACTGAGTGGTTTTGAAAAACGCTTTCCCCACCAGTTATCCGGCGGACAGGTGCAGCGGGTGGCGCTGGCGCGGGCCTTAATCAAAAAACCAAAAGTCCTGCTGCTGGATGAACCGCTTTCCGCACTGGATGCCAAACTGCGGGAGGCAATGCAGATCGAACTGGTAAATTTACAGAAATCTGTCGGCATTACATTTATCATCGTTACCCATTCCCAGGATGAAGCATTGTCCGTGGCGGATCGCATAGCGGTCATGGAAGCCGGTAAATTACGGCAGACGGCCTCTCCGATCGAATTGTATGAGAATCCCAACAGCCGCTTTTGTGCAGATTTTATCGGTAAAATCAATCTGCTGCAAGCCGAGGTGGCGGGTGTCGAGGACGGCAGGCTCCTGGTTGAGATTAAAGACGAGGGCCGCAAGATTAAGGTGCCTTATGAGGGTGAGGCCCAAGGCAGAATCGGTATTGCCATCCGCCCGGAAAAACTGCGGCTGAGCAAGGCAGAACCCGCTGGAGAAGCCATTAAGTTTCTGGTGAAAATCACAAACATGGTTTATTATGGCAACACCAGCCACATCTATGTGGAAACCGCCAGCGGTCTAAGTTTGTCGGTTGATTTCCAGAATGAAGCACGGACTGCAGAGCCATCGATCATGATCGGTAATGAAATGTGGGTATCCTGGCAACCGGAGGATACCCTTGTGTTGGTGGAGTAAGCCTGAGGTGATGAAAATTCACCTGTAACCTTATGCACATAGGCTTAACTTTTTAAACCGTTTTTGTTCTGCGAATTTGGTTTCAGGTGTCTGGTTTCAGGTGTCAGCCCAGCCGCTGGCCTGAAAAACGGCCAGTCTAATCGAGAAAGAAACTTTGAAAAAGCGAATATCGAATCATGAATATCGAATCCTCCTCCGGCGGACAAGTGTCGAAGGGATGTATTCTGTCAATTTAAAAAAAGCCTGAGCAATGCGAATTTACCCTTTGAAACTCGATTCGGCTTAGCTCGTCGCAAGTTGCTGTTCAGTATTCTGCGGTTCGTTTGTTTTAAAATCGATAAAGCGTAGCGTCATCAACATTGGACGTTCGATGTTCGATATTAATCTTTTAAAAAACCCTGTACGGCGTAATTGCAGCCTGCGAATGCCTACAAACAAGTTAGCGCTTATGGGGCTTCGCCCCAATCTGTCGAGAGCCTCAAGGTCGTCCGATTGGCATGCTGGAACAATGGAATAATGGGTTATGGGAAAATGGGTTAATGGGTTATGGCATAATTCGATTTGACGATATAATTAAAATGGATAACATCCTCTTTAAAAACCAACATTCCAGTATTCCAGCATTCCAGTATTCCATGCTTGAGGCAAGAACTCAGGCCTTATAAATTTTCTCATATTTTGATTAAGTTGTAGAAATTCCGAAATGTTTAATTATAATAGAGCGAAAAGGAGTGAATTATGGATCTAAAGGCCAAATTTGATACACCGGATCTCTGGCGAAAGGATCGCGATCATTGTATCCATCCCTGGACTGACTTTTCAACCTTCAAAGAAAAAGGCTCTGACATTATCGCAGAATCAGAAGGCGCTTATGTCATAGACTCGGATGGTGGTCGATATCTGGACGGCATCGGCGGGCTCTGGTGTGTGAACATCGGCTATGGTCGGCAAGAAATGGCAGAGGCTATTGCAAAGCAGGCCAAACAACTTTGCTACTATTCAACCTTTGGCCATATCGCCTCACCGCCGGCAGCCACCCTGGCGGCAAAACTGGCACAACTTGCGCCCGGTTCCTTGAATCATGCTTTTTTTGGAACCGGCGGTTCGATGGCAAATGATACCGCCATCCGTGTGATCCATTTCTACTTTAATCGATTGGGCAAAAAAAGCAAAAAACACATTATCTCCCGTGTAGACGGGTATCATGGCAGTACCTATCTAACCATGTCGATGACCGGCGTTGCTTTTGATCACATTGGTTTCGATATTATCAAAGACTTTATCCACCATATCCCAGCCCCCAATGTATACCGACGTCCGCCCGGAGTCAGTGTAGAACAATTCTGTGATCACAAGGTGGCGGATCTGGAAAACAAAATTCTTGAACTGGGACCCGAAAATGTCGCCTGTTTTATTGCTGAGCCGATTATGGGTGCCGGGGGTGTGATTGTTCCTCCGCCAGGGTATCACCGGCGAACATGGGAAGTGTGTCAAAAATATGAGGTTCTTTATATCTCTGATGAAGTGGTCACTGCTTTTGGCAGACTGGGGGAAATGTTTGCTTCCGACGCGGTTTTTGATGTCAGGCCGGATATCCTTATTTGTGCCAAAGGGATTGCTTCCGGCTACCTACCTCTCGGGGCCACTTTATTTTCCGATGAGATCTACGATGTGATCAGCGTGCCCCAGGCCGAGGGGGCGATGTTTACCCACGGGTTCACTTATTCCGGGCACCCTGTCAGTTGTGCTGCGGGGAATAAAAATATTGAGATAATAGAGCGTGAAAATATTTGCGGCCATGTTCGCGAGGTCGGACCTTATCTGGAGCAACAACTGGCTACCTTACTTGACCTGCCGATTGTTGGGGATGTCCGTGGCAAAAATTTCATGATGTGTGTTGAAAATGTTGCCGACAAAGAAACCAAGGAACTGCTGCCCGCTGAAGTCCGTATTGGTAATAGGATTGCCGATCATTGCCAGAAAAGAGGGCTTATCGTCAGACCCATAGCCCACCTCAACGTTTTATCACCACCCCTCATTCTCACCAAAGAACAAATAGATACCATGGTTGCGATACTGCGGGAAAGTATTACAGCTGCCACTGATGATCTGGTGCGTGAAGGGTTGTGGCGTCATTGATAAGGGAGGAAATTTTGAAAAGCGGAAAAAAAAGCCAAGCAATGTTTAAAAGAGCCCTGGAGTCTATTCCTTGTGGTGTCAATTCAAATTTCAGATACTGGGGTGATGAGGAGACACTCATTTTGAAAAGGGCCAAAGGTGCCTACCTTTGGGATCAGGACGATAAAAAATATGTTGATTACCGCCTCGGATTTGGCCCGGTGGTTCTTGGACATGCCTATGAACCGGTGCTTGAAAAGATTAAGGAAGGATTGGAAATCGGCAACGCATTCTCGATGACCCATGAATATGAAATTTCGGCAGCCGAGAAAATTAAAAAACTGGCCAATGTCGACCTTGTCAGGTTTGCCAATTCGGGCACAGAGGCAACCATGCACGCGATCCGAATCGCCCGGGCATTTACCGGCCGGGAAAAAGTGCTCAAGTTTGAAGGGGCCTATCACGGATTCCATGATTACACATTGTGGAATTGTCAACCCCCTGTTCCGGGAGTGGGGTATCGCCGATCGCCGGTACTCATCCCGCATGGCTCAGGTATTCCCCATATGATCGGGCAACTGGTGATTTCCATTCCGTTTAACGATGAGGAGCTCCTGGAGAAAAAAGTCAAGGAGAGCTGGGGCGATATCGCCTGTATCATTGTGGAGCCCTTGTTGGGTAACTGTGCTTCAATCATGCCTAAAGCCGGATACCTTGAACTGATTCGAAGCCTCTGTGACACATACGGCATCGTCATGATAATGGACGAGGTGAAGACCGGTTTCAGGATCGCCAAAGGCGGCGCGCAGGAGTATTTTGATATTCGATCGGACCTGGTCACCTATGCCAAGGCCTTGGCCAACGGATTCCCCCTGGCGGCCATCGCCGGCAAAAAAGAGATTATGGGCGAGATCGGATACCTGAAAATGGCTCACGGCGGCACTTACTGCGCCAATGTCGTCGCCACGGCCGCTGCAGATGCCGTACTGGACGAGATCGAGGCCGGTGCGCTTGAGAAGGTCGATGCGCACGGCAAGCTACTCATGGAAGGGTTTAAAAATATTTTGAAGTTACTCGGTATTCCCGGCGTGGTTCAGGGCCCGCCTTCCATGTGCGGTGTTCTCCTGACCGAAAAAGAAAAAATCAATGAATTCAGGGATTGGAACGATTCGGACCACGGTCGCTATGAAGAGGTTATTCAGAAATGTATCGAAAAAGGTGTGATGCCCGATATCGACTCCCGCGAGCCATGGTTTGTCTGCGCATCGCACAGCGATGAGGACGCCGCATTCACCCTGGGCGTTTTTGAAGAAGCGCTAAAGGAAGTAATCGGCTGATACCCACTGTTTATCAGCGTCCAAGCGTGAAGGCTCTGCCCCTCGGTAATGGGGCAGAAGATGCTGGGGGGCAGGGTCTTCATGCACCCGCCATACGAAATTATCAGGGAAAAACACCATGATTGACCCGCATAGGCCTTAGTGGCATTTATCTGACAACATGTTGTAAGGAACATAAGGTGTCAGGTTTCGGGTGTCAGGGAAAGGAGATGCTATATACTTTGGAAATCATTTTTTTTTACTAAACTGATTAAAACGATAGATAGGACCCCCATTACAACATAAACGATAAAGGCATAATTGTAGATGCCGGTGGCATCTCGCAGCATCCCTGTACTCCAGTGAGTTAAAATTGCCCCGCAGCCGTACAAAGGCGTCCAGGCACCGATGACCGTACCCATGATATCTTTCGGGAAATAATCGCCGGCACAGGCACCATACATTGGAAAGGTGGCACCATAAAAAATGGCCATACATCCAATTAAGATACAAAGCGCCATCCATGAATTACTGGCAACCACAATTCCTGCCAGCGCGGCTGTAATGAAGGTGTTACCTAGTATAATCGTCCTTTTACGTCCCAAACGGTCGGATAGCGGCAGAATGGTTAGGACCCCCACAATCTGGCCGATACCATGGATCGTGGCCAACAGGCTCGCCTTTTCCAATGGTAACCCAAGCTGATATTTGGCGTAGTCAACCATGAATGTCGTTATTCCATAAAGGCTGTAAGAAATCGCAAGATAGGAAAAACCAATCAACCAGAATCGGCTGTTATGAAATAATGCGGTCAGGGGAATCCGTTTTGCGGGCATTTGTCTGCCGGTATTTTGTCCCCTGGAAGTATCTTTTTGCCCCCAAGGTTGAAGGCCGGTATTTTCAGGAGCACTCCTCAATAACAGGCCATTGACCAGAACCATTATCAAAGCCCCACTACCTAGAAAAAACCAGGCGTAGCGCCAGTTTAAACGCTCAACGATCCAAGGAAAAACAGCCCCGATAGTGGCAAAGCCAAGCCCATAGCCGGTAGAGATTATACCCAGCGCAAAACCCCGTCGATGATGAGCAAACCAGCGCTGCGCCAATGTAAGTATCGGTGCCCAGAGTCCGGCCGCTCCCAGACCGGTTAAAGCGAAAAAAATGCAGGCCGTCCACAGGCTTTGAACAGTTCCCATTAGAACAACCCCTAGACCCAATATCAGCATACTGGTTGTAATAACGCGCTTGGCACCTATCCGGTCGGTCAAATATCCGGCAAAAGGGGCTATGGAAATGTAGACAAAAAAGTAGGAATTTATGATGGTCGCAGCGGCCGTCCGGCCGAATCCTTGGGTTCGGATCATCTCAGGCAAAACCACGCCATAGCCAAGACGAACCGAATAATTGACGAACAGATTTATAAAACAAACACCTAAAATCATCCATGCCCAATGAAATGCTCGTCTCTCTTCCACAATAATTCCTCCTTTGGACAGGCAAACTCACAGGCACGGCAATAAGCTACAACACGCATGGGATCATCTTGCCCTTCAATGGGGACAAAGTCTGCTTCATCGCGGTTTTCATTCAATTCTAGTATACAGATTGACACAGAGACAGCGGGACAGGCCAATCTCTGGATGGACATTGGCTATTGTCTAATTACAGAATAGTCCAACCCATAGGAACTTACTTCTTCTTTTATCTCGTCATAAAGATCAAGGTATGCCTGCGTTGGGATCACTTTTTCCAAATCATAACATTCAGAGAATCTTTTCCCAAGGGGTGCGTCATTTATGCCGTCTTCGTATTTGGAGAGTAATTTTTTAACAATGGTGTTGGCATCCTGGCGGGTCATTCCGCAGCGCGCGGCAGCATGGGCCGCTTCAGCACATATCCTTCCTTCCATGCCTGTGCAGCGTTCAGGATGTTTGTTGCGAGCACAAGCAGCCGGTGCCAAGTGGGCTCCGGAAACAGCAGCGGTAATGCCGTAATTGATCAACTCGTAGCAGACAAAATTTGTGCAAGGGCCTGCGGCAGTAAAGGGATTGCCAAAATGCAGAAAATGGGTGTTGCGGGCCAGGGCCTGATGTGCCGTGCTGACCAACCAGAGCATTGACCTGGTGGTATTGCATGTCTGCCATATATCAATGGGAAAGTTTGTCGAGTACTGCGAACGAAAGACCATCAGATTTAGGAAATTGTGAGCGACTAAAACCATTGAAGTGGCTTCAGGCCCCCCTGCATATCCTCCCATCAGAGGCCCGTTTAGCCCTCCCATGTTGTAATACGTATGTAAGAGAAAGGCGGTTTTTTTCAACCTGTCATTGTCGACCTTCATCTCTGCAATGGCTGCGCAAAGAACACCATCCCCTACCAGGCAGCCGAATTCAGGTCTTGCAGCCGCAATCATTGCATCCGCCTTCTCTGCAGCAGAAACATGAGTATAAATTCCTTTGCCCGGATAGCCGACCCGTCGCGCTGCCTCCCTTCTCTTTCCAATATCAAAGATAGCGGCCTCCACCTCCACCGCAGATCCTGATTTAACCTCAATGCCGCCAAGCGTACCTAACAGGGAAGGACCTGAAAAACAGTCAGCCAATCTTTCGCGGGCGGTGCTCATGCAGGCCTGAAGGAACTGATCTTCAGGATAGGGTGTCCCAACGAGTGTGAAATTACAAAAAGGCGGCTCTATATCCTCAACCTTTCTAGAGCGCATAATTCGTTGATCTCTTCCCTGTCCCCAAACGATTTGATCCGGTGTGGCCTCAAGGGCTTCAAACAGTTCCTTTTCTTTGAAGTTTATCACCCGGCCAGTATCGCAATTGTATACGCCTGCCTTTACGAAGAACTCCACTGCAGCGTTAAAAAGGCGATCTGCCAGATTGTCATCAGATGAAACGATTTCCTCAGGATCATATTTGATGTTGTATTTATTAATCACCTCTTTAGAAACTTTCCCCACCAGCCTATCATAGGCCCTTTCTTCCATCAACTTCCCATTTTCAGAGCGATTTATGACCTCCCAGAAATCAATCACGATTTTCTCCTTTCTCTATTTCATAAGTTCCAAGGCGCTTTGCACCGCCTCTTTCCCGGTCAATCCATACCCATCAGAGCCAACCTCTTGCGCCCAACTTTTAATTACAGGAGCGCCACCAAGCATGACTTTGTACTGTTCCCTGATGCCCAGTTCCTTTAGCTGCTTAATCAGCTCCGGCATATACACCATGGTGGTCGTCATGAGAGCTGAAGCAGCGATGATATCCGCATTTTCCTTTTGAGCTGTCTGAATAAAGGTTCGCACGGGCACATCCCTTCCAACATCGATAACTTCAAACCCTGCCACACTCATGAATAATTTTACAATGTTTTTGCCAATGTCATGGACATCACCCTGAATCGTGCCAATCACAACTTTTCCTCGTTTTTCTTTATGCGTTTTCGACGCCTCGATCTTCGGTTTCAAGATCTCCATTGCCGCATTCATGGCATCCTCCGCCAATAGCAGCTCCGGTAGAAAACACTCGCCCCTCTCAAAACGATCACCCAACAGCCGCATTCCTCTTGCATACCCTTTTTCAATGGCCTCAATCGGATCAATCCGCTCATCGATCGTATTTTGAGCCAACCTTGCACATAATTCTTCATCTCCATCAATAATCGCTTGCTCGATTTTTTCAAATATATCCCCCATAGGATCCTCCTTTATAGTAAAGCGCTTGCCCCAGCATTGGCCGACGTGGTGACCGCATGATTTCTTTGAAACCTGTCATGGGATCTATCAGTGCGCCGGGTCTGCGACATGATAAAAGGCTGTATGCTGGTCATGTTCCGTTTTACTGAACTTTTTCCTTTATATAGCAGTGATTTAAAAAGTGTCAAGCACTTTCCTGACGAAATCATAGCGATTTTGACAAACAATATTTCCGTAACGGATCACCGGGTTCAGGTATCAGCCCCGCCGCCGGCCAAAAAAACAGCCGGTCTAATCAAAAAAGAAACTTAGTGGCATTGGAATTTCCATTTTTGACAGGATCAACAGGATGGGCAGGATACAGCCACACTAAACCAAAAATATCCTGATAATCCTGTAAATCCTGTCGAAATAAATGAAGTTTCATACAAGGGGTATAAAAAGGCTTTGGGAGTTTCGAATTATCCCCACAGGCTGTCTAATGTATTGCTTAATTTTCACTTTGGCTGCCCAATAAATATGTTCGCAAAAAAGGCTTGACTTTCTCGATATCTATTCTATATAAAGAAAAAAATTCAATATAGTGGAAATTCGTTTAGCATATTGTTATTTATTGGAGAAAATGAATAATGAAAGATCTCGGGGAAAACCTTAGAATCATAAGGCTTCAGAAAAAGATGACCCTGCAGGAACTTTCCCAGATGTCGAAGGTTTCCAAAAGCCAGTTGAGCCAGATTGAGCGCAATGTCTCAGTCCCAACGGTCGTGAAGCTGCAGAAGATTGCTGAAGCCCTGGACATTAAATTTTCAGACTTGTTTCCGGAAAACGGCGATTCTTCAAGTGACGCATACCCTGTTAACAACAAACAGAATTCCAAACGAATAAGTGTGGTCCGAAAAGGGCAGCGCAAGAAAATGGTCATGCCCTGGGGGGCGCTGTACGAGATGCTGTGCCCTGATCTTCAACATAAGATTGAATTCATTTATTTACATTACCCGGTGGGGACAAC
>CALZJV010000102.1 GCA_945787595.1 uncultured Desulfobacterales bacterium
GGTGGTTAAAAACCCCATAGCTTGGTTGGCACACCGTTGCACTCCCTTAAACAAAAAATCCAGGCGGATGCCTTTTTTCATGATCTGCCCTTGTTGTGAGCCCTCTATGGCTGGCGTTTTTTAAACCCTGTGTTTTGTAACTACCCATTGGACATAGCAAGTCGGAGATCCGCCTCTGGAGGAGTACCGATGTTTTTCTGGGGTCCAATTTTTGGACCAGGGGTCATAAAGAAAAAAGGATGGTTGCTGCGCAACCGTCGGTTTATTTTTTTCTTTCATTGACCTTGAACCTGATGGGTGCCTGGTAGCAGATCAATTAAGGATCCGCACCAATAACTTTTGAAATCACGGGCGCAGGCAAAGAAAAGGGGCTGATCCCGTTACTGGATGATGTCCCTGCAAAAAAAAATTGTACTTTTTTGCGATGGTGGAGTGTTTTTTCTTGACAGTGGCCTTTTAATGGGTGCCAGTATCTGGAATTTATAAAAATTTCATATAGTTATTGTATTATTGTATATCATGAAATATTAAGTAATGCCGAAAGCTAAGATTTATAGCAGAAAGCATACAGTCGCTTTTTCTTTAAATTGGCTGTCTGAACAGCAATTTTGATCGTTTTGTATTTATTGCGATATGTAAACATATCTTTCATTTTAGAATTTGTAAGCGGGACCACAATATATTGTGGTCGCTCTCTGGCCGCAAAAATCATTACAAGCGAATAATTGGTTATGCAATCTGCAGTTTTTGGTAATTATAACCTTAGGCACGATATGTGTCACAATTTTCACAAGGCTGAAATTTTGTATATTCGTCATTGTGTAATCCGCAAAAAGCATTAGCAGCAATTGAAGCATGAATTTTTTGGTCAGGATACCTGTAGCGGACCTTACCAGATCATCTTCTAAAAGCCCTTGTGATATCCATTTGAAACATGTACTTTTAAAAGAGTTGAATTTTAGGCAAAATCCGGCTTACAAAGTACACCAAATTTTATCATGATTTTTAGAATACCCCATCCGCTTGCGGTGGGGTAAGCACGCAGAAGAGGGGTTTGGGGGGAAACTACGTGTCCCCCCAAGTAAAATTAGACCTTAATCCGCTTTGATACCCCGTCCGCTTGCGGCGGGGAGATTCATTCTGTCTAAGATGATATCACAACTTTACCCTAAACTTGTATATTCTCAGAGACTGTTGAAAAACCTCAAAAGTTAGTTTTTAGCATCTCTAAGTATCTGATTTTATTATAAAAAAAATCGGGAAAAAGGCCAAAAAAGGGCTTTTTCGACAGTCTCTCAATGTATCACAGGTTATCGTCACGATGGAATAAAGATAATAATAAGAAGCAGTTTCAAAATCATTGAATGAGGGAATAATGCTCGAAAAAGGGATTGCGGTTATCGGCTCAACAACTATTGACAAGAATATTTATGATAATAAAAACCAGTTAAAAATTGGCGGTGTAACAACCTATTCGGGAATCACCTATCGGCGGCACGGAATTGTGACACGGATTGTCACGAATGTTGCCGAACAGGATTTGCCGATCCTCGATAAGCTGGATCATGAACAGATTACAATTCAAAATGGAACCACAACACATACCACGCAATTTATCAATATCTTCATTGGAGACCAGCGCCGACAAAAACTGCCGTTTACGGCCTCGCCCATTAAAGCAAATCAGATCGAAGGGTTACTCGATGCTGTAGGCTGTGTTCATCTGGGTCCATTGCACCCGATGGATATTGAATCAGATTGCATAAACCTCTTAGAAGAAGCGAAGCTTCCTGTTTTTCTTGATGTGCAAGGGTATACCCGACGAATTGAAGATGCAGAGGTTTATGACGGAGTTGCAAATCTAATAAAGGCCTCACTCAAAATTTCCCGAATCGTTAAAGCCAATGAATCTGAATTCGAATCTGTACTCCAATTTTTCGACATCGGCCTAGCTAATCTTCTTGCCAGGTACAACATCGAAGAGTTTATCGTCACTCAAGGAAGAAAAGGAGGATTCGTCCTCGACAATAAAAATAACGAGGTTCGGTTCAATGCAGTGCCGGTCCAATCCGCGGGTGACCCAACCGGAGCCGGCGATATCTTTTTTGCCGCTTACGTTGTCGGCCGATTTATGAAGAAAATGGATATCTCGAATGCATGTGCTTATGCCACAGAATTAACCGCTTTACAAATAAGTGGAAATTACATCACTAAAGATCGTCTTGACCTGTCAGCTATCGGGGAGTCAGACAAAAATGCCAAAAACCCAAACTAATTTCAAGCACCATATTCGGAATTGGGAAGGCGGAATGCGGAATGCGGAAAATGCGTGTCACGCGTTACGGATTGCGAGTTTTGGAGTACGGGTTAGGGAATGAATCAATTTCGGATTGCCTCATAAGTTAAATCACAAATCCTTAACACCACTATTGTAGCCAAAACTCCAACACCTCAACATCATGCAGGTAATTCATTCTTGACCCATAAGCGCAATTTTTCTATAGTCGTTTGCCAAAAGAGCGGGTTCTTATCCGTTTATCATATAACCAACACCTGCACACAACCCCTCTTCCTTCACTAACCAGTTTATCTTGCGCGGTTCGCTTCCCCCGGCCTTGGGCTTCCTCTCAAAACCTATTGCTTGTACCTAACCTTTGATGATATCTGTATTTTTGTGATTTTGCATATAGTCTCAATGAATCTTAATTTTTGGGTTTTGAAGGCGAACCACCGATGGAAGCCCAATAGATGAACTTTAAGGTTAGTGCTGGGGTTCTTATACGGATTCGCATAATCATTGTTAGGTGATGTGAAAAATTATAATTTATTACAAAAGGAGATTAGAATGAAGATTTATGTAGGAAATTTGTCGTACGAGGTCACCGAAGAAGATTTACGGCTGGCTCTAGAACAATTCGGGCAGGTTGAATCGGCCACAATTATAAAAGACAAGCATAGTGGTCAATCAAAAGGATTTGGATTCGTGGAGATGGCCTCTAAAACTGAAGGGCAGTCTGCAATCGATGGCCTAAATGGCAAAGAGCTAAAAGGAAGAGCGCTTAACGTGAATGAGGCTCGCCCTCGCACCGAAAGTCGCGGTAGTGGAGGAGGACGAGGTGGTGGCAGAGGAGGACGAGGGCGTGGCAGATGAGGACCAAAGGGTGGCCGTAGCTTCTAATAATCGACATTCAACATATATAACCATGATTGTATAAAATTTCGCCTTCCAAAACCTGTTTGACACCAGCCGCTTCGCTCTGCTATGTAAGTAACGTTCTATGGAGGACGGTTGAAAAACCACCCATTATTCCGACTACTCCCCATTCGGGCTATGATACCGTCAGGATTATCTCCCATTCATTGCATCGCGTAAACGTTTACCGGTATCAGTTGCTGTCCAAGTTATTCTGCCTGTCAAGTGTCTGGAGGATGAAAACATTCATATCGGTCCCAGCGACTACGGGCCGTGGCACAAAGACAACAAGGTTTGTTTCATTCGCATGGAAGACAAGCTTTTCGGTGACGTTCCTATGAACCTGGAAATGCGCCTTTCCGTGGAGGACTCACCCAACTCTGCCGGTGTCGCCATCCGCTGTGCAAGGCTGGCTTTGGACCGGGGCCAGGGCGGCGTACTTGAAGCGCCCTCGGCCTATTTCTGCAAACATCCTGCGCGCCAGTTCACCGACGATGAAGCCTATACCATGGTCGAAGACTTCATCAACGAGGATAGCCACTTAAGCGTTCACAAGCTGAAAAGAGCGGGTTAGACTTTGCTTCTGGATAGCATCTATGCAGCGGCCAAAGTTTACGCCATAAGCTTTCGAATATTATAGAGACGAAAAGCGTCCCGCATGGAGTTGGTCGTTAGCAACGGAGATTAAGTATATGGGCATAAAGTGTCTGATCATTGCCGCCGGCAAGGGCCGCCGGCTACGGCAGCGGGGTGACAGCAAACCCCTGATTCCCATTTTGGGCCTGCCCCTGATCGAACGGGTTATTCACAGCGCCAGAGAGGCCGGCGCGGACGATTTCTATGTGGTCACCGGTTTCCAGGAGGGACTTATTCGCTCCTTCCTGGCCAACCTGACCCATCGCCTGGGCTGCCGCATCACCCCCATATTTAACCAAGATTGGGAAAAAGAAAACGGCCTTTCGGTGCTAAGGGCCAGGGAATACTTGCAAGAGCCATTTTTGCTGCTGATGGCCGACCATCTCTTTGATCCGGCCATCGCCCGTGAGTTGATGGCGCTGCCCTTATCCGACGGGGAAATCGCCCTCGGCGTTGACAGGAATACCCGTAATTCCTTTATCGATATGGAAGATGTCACCCGGGTAAAAACCAATGGCCATAAGATACTCAACATCGGTAAGGGTTTGACGGACTTTAATGGCTTTGACACCGGTATTTTTAAGTGTACTCCCGCTATTTTCAGCGCGTTGGAGCGCAGTGCAAAGCAAGACGGCGATACCACTCTGTCTGCAGCAGTGCAGATTCTATCCACCGAGGGAAAGGCCAAAGCGGTTGAAATAAACGGCCGTTTCTGGATTGATGTAGATGACCCGGAAACCTTCAGTCGTGCCGAGAAGTCCATTTTAGCCAGTCTGCAGAACAAACCCAACGATGGCCCGGTATCGCGCTATATCAATCGGCCCTTATCGGTGATGATTTCCCGCCGACTGGTGAACCACCGCATCACACCCAATCAAATATCGCTGTTCTCATTTCTATGCGCTGTGCTGGCTGCCGGCCTGTTTGCACTCGATGGTTATTTGGCGCTTTTGCTGGGTGGTTTTGTGGCACAATTCGCCTCGATCGTAGACGGCTGCGACGGCGAAGTCGCCAGGCTCACATATCAAAGCAGTCCCTACGGCGGATGGTTTGATGCGGTACTGGATCGTTATGCCGACGCCTTCCTGCTTTTCGGTCTCATGTGGCACGCCTACGCCGATAGAACGGATGGCCTGATCCTGTTGTTCGGATTTTTAGCGATTATCGGCTCCTTTATGTTGAGCTATACGGCCGACAAGCACGACAGCCTCATGCGCGACCGGATCAACCGCGGCTGGGGATGGCGCATGGGCCGCGATATCCGTGTCTTTTTGATATTCCTCGGTGCCGTATTCAACCAGGCGTATTTAACCCTGGTTGTGATTGCCGCTGTGATGAACATTGCAACCATACGCCGCCTGATCATCTGCCGGGATCATGAATAGCATCGATTGCGCCAAACAAAGAATCCGAGAGATTATTGCGGACTCCGGGGTGCCGGAAGACCCGCGTCATGCCGAAAACACTCTCAAATGGCTGTTCAGGCTTGAGCTCAAAGTTGACCAGGCGTTGCAGATCGCGGCGCTGGCCCATGATATCGACAGAGCTGTTGAGACCCGCAAAGTACGCCGCGAAGATTTTACTGATTATAATGAGTTCAAGGCCGCTCATGCCCGCAACGGAGCAGAGATTCTGAGGGAGATCCTGGACAAGTGCGGTGTGACCAAGTCTGTTGCCGATGAAGCTTGCCGCTTGGTAACACTGCATGAGGTGGGTGGCGATCCCCGTTCCGATCTGCTCAAGGATGCGGACAGCATATCCTTTTTTGAGGTTAATATGCCCTTGTACTACCAACGCGAAGGCTGGGAGGAGACCAGGCGTCGCTGTAGCTGGGGCTATCGGCGTCTCTCGGGGCGGATGAAAAAGATCGCCCGGCGCCTAACATACGAAGACGAAGTACTGACCCGCCTGCTAAAGGAGGCCATTCGGCAAGCCCGTCTAAAAGATTGATCAGATCTGGCATTATACCACAGACGGTAAAACCCTAAATTTCAGCCCGCAAGAATGCGCTGCCTCGAAACGAGATTTTCCGGCACTTCCATGGCCATCCGACATGAGCCCAGCGTGTATTGCCATCATCATATCCGGATGTTATATTGGCAGCCAGGAGGATATCATGAATATTCCCACTGACAAGCAAAAGGCGATAGAATCCGCCATGGTTCAGATCGAACGTCAGTTCGGCAAAGGTTCTATCATGAAGCTGGGGAGCCAGGCGGCTCTCGATATGCCGATCATATCGACCGGCTCCCTGGCACTGGACAAGGCGCTGGGCATCGGGGGACTTCCCCGGGGCAGGGTTTGTGAAATTTTCGGCCCGGAAGCATCCGGCAAAACAACCCTTGCGCTTCACGCGGTTGCCGAGGCTCAGAAACAAGACGGTATTGCAGCCTTTATAGATGCCGAGCATGCGCTTGACACGGCGTATGCCAAAAAACTCGGTCTGAATTGCGACGAGCTTGTGGTTGCCCAACCCGATACCGGAGAACAGGCCCTTGAAATTACGGATATGCTGGTCAGAAGCGGAGCCATCGACATCATCGTTATCGACTCAGTCGCAGCCCTTGTTCCCAGGGCAGAGATCGAAGGGGAAATGGGAGATTCGCACATGGGGCTTCAGGCCCGGCTCATGTCTCAGGCCTTAAGAAAGCTGGCCGGAACGATAAGCAAGACCCTGACCGCAGTTATTTTCATTAACCAGATCCGCATGAAAATAGGCGTTGTATTCGGAAACCCGGAGACAACCCCCGGCGGAAGGGCGCTTAAGTTCTATGCTTCGGTCAGGCTCGATATCAGGCGCATTGGCGCTATCAAAGACGGCCAGGAGACCGTGGGAAACCGCACACGGGTAAAAGTTGTCAAAAACAAGCTGGCGCCGCCCTTCAAGGAGGCGGAATTTGACATAATGTACGGTGAAGGCATATCAAAGACGGGGGATCTGATTGACGTTGGAGTTGAAGCCAGTATCATCGAAAAAAGCGGTTCGTGGTATTCATATAACGGAGAGCGGATAGGCCAGGGCCGAAACAACGCCAAAAAATTCTTCAAGGCCAATGCGGATATCTGTGATGCGGTGTATGCCAAACTCAAAGATGCATTGGGGCTTTCCAGAAAAGAGAAAGAAAGCGCTTAGATATCCTGCATAAGCTGGCAGCGCCTTTGGTGGAAAAAGAGACTGTCTTGGCCAATGAAGTGGATGATCTCATTTTCGCAATGAGGCCTAGGATAGAGTTACCAGCAAAAATTAATGGAAAATTAAAATATTAGTTTTCAGCCCGTAAATCAGAGAATTCTTCCAAATCAACTTCCCCATCAACGACCACAAGATCATCAATCAACCATTTTTCTCCTTCTCGCGTTAGATAGTATATTTCCTTCTGGGTTGTTTCTTTTTCGTTTATCTCGATTTTGGCTTCAACGAGAATCGCTGCCTTCCGGTCACCTTTAATCATGGAATCGACTACAGTGCTGTCAAGTCTTTTGTATTTCATTTTTTTCAAGGCTCTCCATACCTCCGCAACCCAAACAGATTTTGGCCGGTTTAGCAGGAACTTCGCAGTGGTATAGCCGGCAATTTCATCCATATTCGCACCGCCGTGATGTCTATCAAACAAATTGACCACATCAACCGCGGATTTGTCTTGAGCGTTTGATGCCTCGAAACCGCACAAGAGGTACACAAACATCAGAAAGAAGGTTATTTTAAACGGGATTCTCAAGGGCTTGGTCCTATCGTTTTGTGGTAGTCAAAAGCGCTCAAATAAAAAGCAACATGTGTGCCAGCTGAGACCACCTTCTACAGTAATAGTATAATAACGTAATATCAGTGTGTTATTGTCTTTCGATTTAATGGAGCGTAACTATGCAGGAGAGTGTCTGAAGCTCATCATTGGAGGTCAATCAGAGATTTGACGCAATAACCACAGTTGTTAAATCCCATGTATTTTGATGTTGAACGAAAGACTGCGCTAAAATTGTCGTCGTTTGGTGGATGAAAGTATCCCCAAGTGCTCCCTATACTTGGCAACAGTTCTTCGAGCTATATTGATATTTTCATCCTTTAGTGATTTTGCAATTTTATCATCGCTGTAAGGCTTTTGCGGATTTTCACTTTCTATGAACTTCTTGATCTTATCCTGGACGCTGGCAGAGGCTATTGCCGGGCCAAGTATACGGTTAATCGAACTGTTAAAAAAATACTTCAATTCAAAAATACCCTGCGGCGTATGCGCATATTTGTTGGTCGTAACCCTGCTGATGGTCGATTCATGCATACTGATGTCCTGGGCGACATCACGAAGTACCATCGGTTTTAGAAATGCTATTCCTTTTTCAAAAAAGTCCAGCTGGAAGCTCAGAATGCTTTGCATAACCTTATAGACGGTATTTTGACGTTGATGAATGCTTTTGATTAGCCACGCGGCTGAACGCATCTTATCCTCCAGGTAACTTTTTGTCTCACCGGATATTTTTTCATCTCGGCTTATGGCTTTTTTGTAATAAGGGTTAATGCGCAGCTTTGGCATCCCATCATCGTTGAGTATTATTACAAACTCATCTTCAAGTTTATAAACATATATGTCAGGCTTGATATATTGAGGCTCTTCATCGGAAAATTCACGTCCCGGCTTTGGTTCCAGACATTTGATAATATTTACAGCGGAAATAACGTCCTTTATACTTACTTTTAAAGCCTGGCAAATTGCCTTATAGTTTTTATTTTCAAGGTGGTGGATATGATCTGTTATGATTGTACCGATGATGGTATCGTCAAGACCGAGGCGCTTTGTTTGTATGAGGAGGCACTCACTTAAATTCCTTGCGCATACGCCTGCGGGATCGAACGTCTGCAGCAAGGATAAAACCTGCTCCACAGCGTTGATTGAGAACCCGTTTGGCAGGGCAATGTCATCCACCGGAACATCCAGATAACCATCTTTTTTGAGGTTACCTACAATAAGGCTTCCGATCTGCTCTTCCTCCTTTGTCGGCGAAATCATTAAAAGTTGCCAAAGGAGATGATCTTTTAAGGATTCTTTGCGCGCTATGAAGTTTTCATATCTCGGGGCATCTTTTGCTTCGGTTTCGAAACTGCTTCTGCCGCGGTAATCGTATTCTTCAAAATATTTGCTCCAGTCGATATCATTATAAACCTTTTCTTCGATGGAGAGCTCTTTGTCCGGAGGTGACTCAGCTGGCAGGGTTTCGACCTTTTCCCCAGAGCTCTCATCGGCGGCGCTTTCCCTGACTTCTTCCAAAGCAGGATTTTCCTCCAGCTCCTGGTGGATGCGGTCCACAAGTTCGATCCTGTTCAGCTGCAAGAGCTTTATCGCCATCTGGAGCTGTGGCGTCATAATCAACTGCTGGGTTAAGCGCAGCTCTTGTCGTAATTGAAGTGCCATTTATTTGCTTGAACACCTGGTTAGTTTAAAATGCTTTTCCACTCAGAAATCGGCTGGAAATATCATTTCATAACAGGGCTCGCAGGGCAAGTTTCCTTTAAGTTTCTTGCATGCATAGGTTTCTTTCTTAGTGTTTAAATAAAAAGTTCTCAAACCAGCCCGTAAAAGCTAATAATATTCTGGAAATCCCTCCAGCACTTTTGAATCTATTATGTCGATTGTACCTGTAGTTCACCTGATTTCAGGAACTCGGTTGGAGGGAGCAACACTTTTCCAGGCGATTATTCAATAATTTCAAGAATGGTGCGTTTTTTTACTTTGCCGGAGGCGGCACCTAATATGGTCCGGATGGCTTGGACATTGCGACCCTGCTTCCCGATAATCGTTCCCATATCCTCTTTGGCTACTTTAAGCTCTATTACCAAAATCCGATCGCCTTCAACCTCTGAAACCTCTACCTGGTCCGGATGGTCAACCAATGCCTGCGCGATGTACTTGATCAGATCCTTCATACCTTCATATCCTTTGTTTTCTCTTCAAAACAGCAGCACTCCAGGATATCTATGCGCATGCCCCATTTTAAATTGACTTGAGCCTCTTAATCAATTAAGGAAATAATAAGAAGCCTGTCTGGCATTATATACAATGTTCCTTCTTCCTTTGGCAATCCATTAATAGATGCTAAAGCATGTCGGATATCTTTTATTAAAAATACCCGCACGGAACCGTTGCCGGTGGGTGACAAGCAATTTTGGGCTTTTGGGGTGTGGCAGGCAAGTGAGCCTGCAGAAAGGAGGCCAAGATGGAAATGAAAAAAGTGCTGGCAGGATGGAGCAAGGTCTGTCCTGGCTGCAACATCGGGCGCAAATATCCGGATTCCTTTATCGGCAAGAAAGTCAGGAATCACTGGGAAAAAGGTTGCAGCTCACATGACGCCTATGTTGAGGTGTACGGCAGTGACGAGCCTTCACCCAAGAAAAGCAAGGAAGAATCCGAGGATAAATGAATTTGCGATAAGTTGCGGTGAAGGGGAGTTAGAGTCTTTTCCGGTTTAGCTGCCGGAGTAGGATCGCACAACTTTTCACGGTTTATTCTATTTTATCCACAAGGCCCCAATCCATTGCCTTTTCAGCACTAAACCAGGTCGTTTTATGCTCCAATTCTTCCCATTTGGTGTTATCTAATTTGGAATAAGCTGCCAATTTTCCAATATAGCGCTCACGCAATAGCTGCATTAATTCATTTTGAGAACGAATATCCGAAGCGGTTTCACGCCCCGGCCACTTCCAAAGGGAGATTTCGTGAACCATGAAAATTGTTCCGGGGGCCGCCAGGCGGTCATCGCAAGCAGCGAAAACTGGTACGGCCGCACTGGCTATGATGCCGGAGGCATGAGCTGTGATGTGAAACCCCCTTCTCTTGGCACGCTCGATCTGATCCGCAAGCGCGAGCCCGGAAAAAGCATCACCGCCGGAAGAATTAATAAACAAATTCACATCACGTACGCTTGTGTTGTTTTCTAAGAAAATGAGATCGTTCCACAACCGGGTAACATCAGCCACCGACAGCCCTGAAAAGATTTTGATAAAGGCTTTATCCTTAGCGATGAAAGACAGCTGCGACAGATGTCCTTCGGGGTTGGAGACTTCCATGGCTTTGTTGATATTGTCGCCGGTTTTCGCGTCCACTGTTGCCGGGTCCGCTGCCTGGACTTTCACAATAACTTGCCGTGACGGTGCCGGCTGTTTTCCCATGGTCGCACAACTTATTAAAATGATGCCAAAAACGGTTATGAGCACAATTTTTTTGAACATGACATAAACTCCGGTGATTTTTTATTCTTCCCGGTGACTATGTACGCAAAGATCATACCAAATTGTTTAGTTTATTTAGTTGGGGAAAATATTACTAAATCCAGATAGTTAGAGAATTGGTGAGGGCGCGTGAGGAAGTGCAAGGACTCTGATTTTTCCAAGCAGTCACAAATTTGACATAACGCGTCAACCATACCGCTTTTTTATTCCAACCTAATGGACGCCTCCTCTAAATTAAAATTTTAGATTACGATCCCTTTGCCTCCCGACTTTCTTGCCTGACTGTACAGAAAAAAGTCCTCAATGATTATAAAACTTAAAATATCCATTATTCATCCCACCGTATTTAAGTTTTTAGCGGGACCATATACAGAAATATATAGTTGTCTCAACCATGTTCCCTTGATTTTTATAAAGGAACCGCCGCCTTGGCGACCACCGAGTCCAAGTTCCGGGTTCATGTCTTTTGCCCCGGGGCGTCAGGACATGCTCTTTAGAGAGCCATTAATCCTGTTATCAGGAGCGCCGACATGCATGTGGCGCCGCTTCACCAACCCATGTCCCGCCTCATCCTTTTCCTTAACCAGTTGAGTTATACAAAACAAAAAGGGCCTTCCACTATAATCGCTGGAATGCCCTTTTTTAATTTAAAAACAGCAGGCTTAAACCACAGTGACATTCACTGCCGCCGGACCTTTTTTACCCTGCTCGATGTCAAATGTAACCTGCTCACCCTCTGTTAGAGACTTGTAACCTTCTGCATTGATTCCGGAATGATGGACAAACACATCCGGACCGTCTTCCTGCTCAATAAAGCCGTAGCCTTTCCTTTCATCAAACCATTTGACAATTCCATTAGCCATCGTGACACCCTCCTTACAAAAAATTTTCGTGGTTCCAAACTTCAGGCTGTCACTTTGACAAATGAATCTTTCCCTCAGAACGAAACCGGTACACCAACCAATAAGCGACTTCATAAGCTATTATATTATGAAAATTTAATGTCAAGATTT
The DNA here is from genome assembly GCA_945787595.1 of uncultured Desulfobacterales bacterium. The sequence goes on from CALZJV010000102.1 coordinate 12,059, forward strand.
TTTAAAAGAACCAAGCGAATATGTGCGAAAATTCACCCTCTCTTCCTCCCTAACCAGTTTTTCTTGACAAATCTCACCCACTCTATTATTTAAAATTTTAATGTAGCGCTCAGTCTGCCCTGAACCGAAACATCACAGTTCTTGTGTCTTTTTCCCTCTTGTCTGGATCCTCACCCAGAACTGAAATTCCACCTTATCTCTGATCAAACATTTGGAGGATAAATCGAATGGAGCAAAAGACTATATTTATGATCGTAGGAGCTATTGTAATAGGGCTTCTTGGGCTTTATTTCTTTGATACATTTGGCGCAATAGTGGGAGCTGTTATAGGGGCAATTATCGGCTATTATTATCAGGAAAAAAAGAATTAAAGAATCGACGGAAATCGGAGATTTAATGGGAGCTATGCTGGGTCTGCTACGCATGCCCTGCAAAAAATAAACACACCCGAAGCCCAAAAAGCCCTCGAAGGCTATAATAAGAAGTCCGATTAAATCCCGCAGAAATCAAACCAAAAAACTTAACCCTATCCAACCCCGGTATGAAATAGGGGACAGGAACCAACCCCGGCACTTATATTTTAATCAATATCAGCCAGCGGTAAAGGTAAAATGAATAGATTGAAAAACCGAAACAAACATATTGGCTCTATCAATTTTTGCATACCCGGAACAATGTCACGTTGTGGTGCAGGTACGACATGGCGGGAACAAAAAAAGTGTAAATTTGCGAGAATATCAACATCAGGCAACAAATGTATGTATTACATCGAGTCAATAGACGATCATTGCGATTGTGTTGTCGCCCAGATAGAACGCAGAGATGGAACAAACGATATATAGATACAGACCTCGTAACTCTTGGTCGAATTAAGGGTACCACGAACATTCGCGCGAAAATGCACTCTAAGGATACCAATATCGGCAACCCATTCTCTTGTTCGCTCACAAAAATCCCATTGCCTCAGCCAGAGAGATATGATAGCCTTCTTTCCGGTGAGGCGGCGACCACGAGTCCAAGTTCCGGGTTCATGTCTTTTGCCCCGGGGCGTCAGGACATACTCTTTATAAAGAGCCTCAATCCTGTTATCAGGAGCGCCGACATGTGTGTGGCGCCGTCTCACCAACCAGATAAACGTGAGGCTGCCCTTTTGAATTTTCCCCGTCATTCAAACCCAATTACTACATAGTAGTACTTTCCAGTAATACCTTGACAACCATAACCATCTCTGATATTTAAAATTAGATTAGAATGCTTATTTTACCCCAGAAGCGCAAACTTCCCGTTGCAGCGATACCTGAGCTATTCCTCTAATATCTAAGAGCGCCACCTGACCTTGAGCAGAAAACAATCTAACACAGCTTACATTCTCACTGGCCGTTCTACCTAGATTCATTTCCTAATTTAACAAAAGCTTTTAAGACCCATCTTTAAAAGCGGGTTTTATTGGGTGCGGCATACGCAGCATTTAGATAAGGGCCGAATAATATCAAATGACATGCTTAAAAGAAAATAAGGGGGGAAACCATGTTAAAAAATACTAGTTATAATCTATTGGAAACTATCACAATAGTATCAAAAAGTCTTTACCGGTATGATACTTATATACACGACGCGGAAAATAGTAAATCCAGCCGGGAATTATGGACAACGTTTAAAGCGCAACGAGAAAAAGAATTATCGAGAAAAAGAATTATCGATGCTCCTTACAGAATTAAAAAATCAGATCGATAGCGGAATGCTGGCTTTGGAATAACATTTCATTTACCAAAATACACGTATGCCGCACAGGCAAATAGCGACATGCGATCTAACCAACCACGTCGGCAGCTCACGTGGAACGTTAAGCTTTCAGATAAAATGATGTTACACGTTATTCTGTGGCTTCCTGGATGCCCGTGCATCTTTTTTGCTGGTCTGTTCACCCTTGCTTTACAGGATGGCTGTACAGGGAAAAACAACGGCTTTCTAAGAAGCCACAACCTTTTTAATTCCGCTTTTTTTATCCCGCCTCGATTCCCCGGAGCGAGGGTTCGTGCCTTTACCCCCCTCTTCTCTTCCTCTAACCAGTTTTTTCTTAGCTTGATACACCCTGATTATATATGATATCTGTAATTTGCCTTGATTCCAGATACTGGTATATTAAAACCAAGCATAACATCTCAAATTACTACAATGTAGTGCTTTTTAGTAAATTCTTGACAATGATGACAAATTCAAGTAGATGTATACAAAAGTTCTTGATCAAACATCTCATGTTCCCAGAAGCGCAACGTTGATTGTCCTCTCATTCGGAATCCCATTCTGAGTTGAGTCTCATCCCGAATCGAAATTCACCTACTGTTAGCTACATTTTAAAATCAGCCATTTTTAACCCTTAACTGAGAACTGCCAGAACATAGGAGGTAAAAAATGGAAGGTGAACATCTCGCAATCGTGGAAAACGGTAAGATCTATTTATGGTCAGAGCCATCAAATCCTGCTGAACTGAGTTCTGATTCAATGAATGTGGGGCATCGGCGTAGGCCATTAGCTATCCCAGCTGGCGCCCGGGCGGGGCTCGTTTCGATATTGTCCGGTGATGCCGCCTTCTTTTCTCTGATTGAGGATCCCGTTAAAGCGTTGATAGTTTGTGCGCTGTTTGAGTTGAAAAGGAGGAAAGTTTAGGCAGAAATTTGATCTGCGCAAAAAACTTAGGGTTCCTTGTTCGGCCGAACCGACCGCCGACTTGTCCGCCGTAGCTTCAGCCACGGAGAAAACCATGCAAGAACTCGTCATCACTTTACCGGATCACAAGGTAAAATATCTGGAGAGCATGAGCAAATACATCGCCGAAACCGTCTCCGAAATAATCGAAGGACTCGGATATCACCATTTTATCAGGCACTTTGAAATCATCGACGGCGAGCACCGGCAAACCATTAAGAGCAAGCCTTTCGCCAACCACTGGACCAAAAACCGAATTTCACCCAAGAATAA